>USNZ01000019.1 GCA_900556255.1 uncultured Oscillospiraceae bacterium | reverse complement strand
TTGATCTTGCCGGCATCCAGCCCGGCCAGCGCTTCGGGGTCGGCGGCGTGGATGGCCAGCGTGCAGCAGCCGTCCGGGTCCTCGGCGTAGTCGAGGTAGCTGCGCAGCTCGTAGGGCTTCATCTCGCAGAGGTCCTGCTCCTGCGCAAGCTCCATCTGCAGGCGGGTCAGCTGCTCGTCCTCCCAGCGGACGACGACGTTTTTGGCGCCGGCCTCATAGGCGGAGCGCACACAGGCGTGGGCAAAATCCGGCATGGTGACGGGGCAGCGCAGGATCATGGTCTGGCGTGGGCGGACATGCACGCCCACCTTGACGATGAAATCGGCGTAAAGCTGCAAAAACTTCTGGTTCATGGTTGGTTCTCCTTTTGATGGTTTTGTTACCAGTATACACGATTTTTGCGGTTGGGAATAGGGGTTTGCTTGCTTTTGTCAAGATTTTTTGCTATGATATAAAGTAGCGATAATATGCCAAAGAGGATTTACCATGAACGAAGAACTGACCAAACGCGAAAAATTCTGGCTGCGGCTGGCGCTGGTTGCCGTGTTCACCGTGACCGCCGGGCTGATCATAGAGACCTTCCGCCTGCTGCTGCCGGGGCTGTGGACGGCGTTTTCCTCCGGCGATGAGGCGGCGCTCAGCGCCTACCTTGTCGGGCAGGGGCGGCTGCGCAGCTACCTGACGCTGTGGTTTTTGAGCTTTGTGCAGGTGGTTTCGCTGGTCATTCCCGCCATGCCGGTGCAGCTGGCGGCGGGGCTTGCCTACGGCCCGTGGAAGGGCTTTGTGACCAGCTTTTCCGCCTCGGCACTGGCAAACTTTGCCGTGTTTATGCTGGCAAGGCGGCTTTCCCGCGTGATTTTGCGGCTGGCGGCGGGGCACCCCAAGCTGGCGGCGCGGCTGAACAGTATCCGCAACAGCCGCGACCCGTGGTTTTACACGATTCTGGCGTTCATCACGCCGGGGCTGCCCAACGGGCTGATCCCCTACGCGGCGGCCAATGCGGGGATGCGCCCCGCACATTTTGCGGCCGCCATCTGCCTGGCGCTGCCGGTGCCCACCCTGCTGACCTGCCTGGCGGGCAGCTTTTTGCTGACGGGGGATTGGCACATTACCGTGCTGATCGAGGCGGGACTGTTTGCCTGCGTGGGGCTTTTGTTTTACAAGCGCAATGCGGTGATCGCCTGGGCCAGACGCACACTGAAAAAGAACGGGTAGTTTTTTGGACCCCCTGCATGATAAAGAAGAAGGAGAATTTTCAATGACTGCTGCAAAAACGAAGGACATGGGTTCCGGCAGTGTAGGCAAACTGCTGCTGCAGCTGGCGCTGCCCGCCGTGGTGGCGCAGGTGGTGAACCTGCTGTACAACATCGTGGACCGTATCTACATCGGCCACATGGCGGAGGTCGGTGCCTCTGCGCTGACCGGCGTGGGCCTGTTTACCCCCATTTTGATGCTGCTGACCGCCTTTGCCATGCTGTGCGGCGCGGGCGGCGCGCCCCGCGCTGCCATCGCCATGGGCCGCGGCGACAACGATGCCGCCGAACAGATCATGGCCAACTGCTTTACCCTGCTGCTGATTCTGGCCGCCGTGCTGACCGCCGTGTTTTATTTTGCCGCGCCGAGCCTGCTGGTGATGTTCGGTGCCAGCGCCAACACCCTGCCCTTTGCGCTGGATTACGCGCGCATCTACATTTTGGGCAGCGTGTTTGTGCTGGTGGTGCTGGGCATGAACCCCTTTGTGACCACGCAGGGCTTTGCGGCGTTCAGTATGCTGACGACGGTTATCGGCGCGGTGTGCAACATTATTCTTGACCCCATCTTTATCTTTGTGCTGGATATGGGCGTGCGCGGCGCCGCCACCGCCACCGTGCTGAGCCAAGCGGTGGGCGCTGTATGGGTGCTGAAATTTTTGACGGGCAAGCGCACAAAATTAAAGCTGCGCGCCCAAAACATGCCGCTGCGCGGCAAGGTTCTGCTGCCCTGCCTTGCCTTGGGTGTTTCGACCTTTGTCATGATCTCGACCGAGAGCATTTTGTCCATCAGCTTTAACGCCAGTCTGGCGCGCTACGGCGGCGATTTGGCGGTGGGTGCCATGACCATTCTGACCAGCGTTACGCAGCTGCTGAATATGCCGCTGCAGGGCATTTGCCAGGGCGGCCAGCCGCTGATGAGCTTCAACTTCGGCGCAGGCAAGCCTGACCGCGTCAAAAAGGCGTTTTACCTGCAATTCGGCTGCTGCGTGGGGCTGTCCGCCGCGTTCTGGGGCATCAGTATGCTGGCGCCGCAGGTCTTTGCGGGCATCTTTACCACCGATGCCGAGCTGGTCAACTACACCGCGTGGGCCATGCGCATTTACATGGCGGGCATCTTCGCCTGCGGGTTCCAGGGCTGCTGCCAGCAGAGCTTTGTGGCGCTGGGACAGGCAAAGATCAGCCTGTTTATGGCCTGCCTGCGCAAGCTGATTTTGCTGATCCCGCTGATTTTCATCCTGCCGACCTTTATCCCCAACAAGGTGTTTGCGGTGTTCCTTGCCGAGCCGATCAGCGATATTCTGGCTGCGCTTGTTACCAGCACTGCATTCTTTACCCGCTTCAACAAGATTTTGGCCGGTGACGCCTCGACGCAGAGTTGAGAGTGCAGAGTATAGAGTTTCGATTGGGTGTGTCCGCTTGCGCGGACACATTTTTGTTTTATTGCCCCGCCGGAAAAGCCTTCCCCCACAGGGGGAAGGTGGCGCGCTTGCGCGCCGGATGAGGGGGAAATGTCCGGCAGGCAGCCCCTCATCAGTCACCTGCGGTGACAGCTTCCCCCACAGGGGGAAGCCGCACCAACCAAAAAACCGCCCTTCCGATTTTCAAAATCGGAAGGGCGGTTTGCTGTTTTATGCTTTGAACCGTTTTACGACCGCGCACAGCCAGCTTATGGCCGCTGCCGCAAGCCCCGGATAGAGCACCAGGCAGAACAGCTGATACCAATCGGGCACCAGATAGTCAAGCCCCGATGGCAGGGTGTCCTGCGCGTTGAGAACGATGTCGCCGGGGGTAAAGGTCAGCGTCACGGCATGACCTTCCACAGGGCTGCAGGGGTCGATGCGCAGCGCGTCCAGGCGGGTGCGGGGCAACTCAAACAGGTAGCGCCCCCCGCCCAGATATTGGGCGTACACACGGCGGTCGGGGCTGTAATCCTCGCCGGGCTTGGTCGTGTAATACACGCAGACCTCCCGCGCCTGGTCGTCCATGCTTACCGTGTAGCTGATGGTGCGCACCGCGCCCTGTACGCCGTCCAGCAAAAGCTGGGGGTCCATGTCCTGTGTGCGCAGTGTCACGCTGTCGGGCTGTTCGTCCAGCAGTTCCAACGCTATGGGCTGCCAGTCCGTCACCGACAGGGTGCGCTGCTCCAGCTTGCCGCCGGCTGCGGCTGCGGCGTCCTGCAGGGCAAACACCAGGGCCGACGCCACCCACAGCACGACAGCGGCCAGATAGCAGGTCAGCGGCAGCGCCCCGCGGCGGGAAAACCAATGTTTCAGCTTGTTCATGCGCCCACCTCCATCTGCATCGGGGTGTAGCCCGTGGGTGTCACGCGGTACAGCAGGGTACTGCCGTTTTGCGCGGCGGCCAGACCGTCGGTAAACAGCTCCGCATAGCTCTTGACAAAAATATCGTCGATATGCTGCAAATACAGCACTGTGCAGCCGTTGCGGGCAATGACGTCGGCCAGTTCCTCGGCGGTGTAGGCGTGGTAGTAGCGGCTTTCCAGCCCGCCGTCGGCGGGGTTCAGCTCAGCCAGGCCCAGTGTGCCGCCGCCGCCGTTCATGCCGGCCGTATCGCCGGAATAATCCACCAGGATCGGGTAAAAATCAAACACGGCGGCGAACCAATCCTGCCCATCCTCGCCCTGATGCACAAAGAACACGCGGTCGTCGTCGGTCAGGTATTCGCTGACCAGCGCGGCCTCCTGACGGGCGCTGCGGCGGTCGGTAAATTCACTGTCGGAAAAGCCCAGCACACTCAGCTGCGGCAGGATCATCTGATTGCTGCGCAGCAGCATACCCGCCGCCAGCAGCAGCAAAACACCCTGCCCGGCCAGCTCGTGCCCGGGCGCAGTGCGCGTGGAGAGGAAAACGGCGGTCGGGCCGTCCGGCTCGGAAACCTGCCGCACGGTAATTTGGGTGCGAAGTGCCGCCAGCAGGCAGCCCAGCGCCAGCAAAAACCAGCCGATGTAATAGCTGTAAATGTAGCGGTTGTAATCGACCAGCTGCGCGGCCTGGCTTGCCTTAAAGATAAACCCGTAGCTGAGCGCCAGCTCCAGATTGTACCCGCCGAAACAGACCAGCGACAGCACCCCCATGGCACCGATGCGCGCCTGCAGCCGACGCGAACCCGCCACGGCGATGGCCGCCGCAAAGACCAGCAGAATGAACACCACGACATTGCGGCCCTGGCCGATCATGCTCAGCCGGCCGGCGTAGGTCCAGAACTGCTCGCCCATTTGGGCCATGGCCGTGCGGAACTGCTCCTCCCTCGCGGTGTAGTAGGCGGGCACAGGCTTGCCCAGCAGGAGTTTCAGGCCGTTGATGACGACTGAGGCCAGCGGCTCGGAGGTTTCACCCACGCCGCTTTCCAGCGATTTTTGCGCCACGACCCAGCTGATGTAGCGCACGTTCCAGATGTAGTACACAGCCATGGGCGCGGCCAGGCAGCCCACGGCAAAGCCCGTGCGGCGCGCAAGACCTTTTTTGAACGGCCCCTCGGTAAACAGCCAGGCGTCCACGGCCACCAGACCCGCCGCCACCAGCGACAGCACAAAGTCGTTGGCCTTGATGTTGGCCGCCAGCGCCAGCACGGGAAACACCGGCCAGCGGGGCGCGTCCTGCCCGCGCAGGTTCAGCCACAGCGCCACCGCGCCGCCGAACACCATGCCCGCGGGGATATCCCCGTAGCAGGACATATACACCGTGCTCAGGTACAGGGTGTGGTTGTAGGTGGTAAAAAAGTAGGGCACAAACCACAGCACCGCCGCAGCGGGCACCGCCGTGCGCCAGCTTTTCCACGGCAGGGCGCCCAGCACCGCCGCATACACGGCAAAGTACAGAACGTTGTAGGCAAGGTAGATCTTCCAGTCGGCATAGTGGCCGAAAAACTGGAAGAAATAACTCAGCAGCGGCAGACCCGCGTTTTGGGTGGCTGCCCACGGGGTGCCCAGCTCGACCGTGGTGTGCAGCCGATGACTGACGGTGGTGGTTTTTACCGCCGTGGCCCACAGGCTTAGCTCGTCATAGCCGGTGCACAGCGGCTTGCGCACAAAAAAGTACACCGCAAAGCCCAGCACCGCCGCCCAAAACAGCACGGTGGCGGGGCAGAACAGCTCTTTGGCGCGGTGGCGCAGCCCGTCGGCCCCGTTAGGCCAAAGCGCCCACACGCCGCCCGCCAGGCACAAAAGGTACAGCACCCACATAGTCGGGTACAGCAGGTTGGCGATGCCCGCCAACGTCAGCACCGCAACCAGACACCCCAGCGCCGTAAGCGGCGCGGCAGAGGCGGGGATATGCAGTTTCAGGGTAAGCACCGCGCAGAAGAAAAACAGCGCTGCAACGGCACAAAGCACAGCCAAAAGTTCCATAGGCAAGGCTCCTTATGCGTTTTCTTCACCGGGGTATCCCAGTGCCTTGGCGGCAAGCCCTGCCAAGGCGGCCGCCGCCGCAGGTGCCGTAAGCAGCAGCACCCACTGCCCGATATCGGGCAAAAGGCGGCGCAGGTAAGAGGTATTTTCGTTCAGGTAAATACCGTCCAGCCTGGTGGGCACACCGCCGCGGCTGTCGGGGTCGATGCGCAGCCCGGTGACATAGCGGCCGCCCACGTCAAAATACACGCCGCCGTCCACGACCCTGCCGAACACCTTTTGCTTTTCGGTGTAGTCGGTCTGGCCGGGGGTCAGGTAGTACAGCACCACGGCGTCCGGCGGCAGCTTGTAGCGGACCTTCAGCGTCACGTTGTCCAGATAGCCCTGCCCCTGCCAGTAGATGCGGGGGTCAGAGTCGGTCGAGATGCACCAGTTGTCGCCCTCATCGGGGGGCGTCCAGCCGTTTTCGGCGTAGAAAGCCACGCCCTCATAGCTCAGCTCCTGCGCGTCAGCCGCGCGGCGGGGCATCTGCCCCTGCAAATTCCAGCGCAGCAGCACAAAGCCGCCCCACAGCCAGCTTGCCACCCACAGGGCGGCGGCCAGGCCGTAGCAAACCGCCAAAAGCTGGCGCAGACGCAAGGGTTTGCGGTCCTTCATTGTGCCACCCCGCTTTCCTGTGCCGCCGGCACAAAGGGCACGGCGGCCTGTTCGCCCACAAAGCGGTAGAGCGTTGCGGGCATGGATTCCTGCAGACCGCCCGCAAAATAGGGGCTGAACGCCTGTGCCAGATACCCGTCCGAACGGTCCAGCAGCAGGTACTCGCAGCCGATCTCCTGCATATAGGCGATCAGCGCTTCGGGCGTGCAGACGGTGTTGTCGCAGGGATACAGCGACGTGCTGTCCTCTGCGATAAGGTTCATAAAGTCGCCCTTTTCGCGCAGGGCGGTGTCCCCGGCTGTGGTGTAGCTGCCGGAAAATCCGTCCGCCACCGTGCCGGTCAGTTCATATCGGTAGTAGTACCAGCGGGTGGCGTCGTCGCCCTGGCTGATGACCAGAACTTTGTCGTCGACGGTCAGCGCAGGGTTCAGCGCCGCAGCCTTGGCCTGTACGTCCTGCCGGACGGTATAGCAGGTGGAGGCATCGCTCCAGAAACCGGCAGCGGGCACACCGCGCCAGGCAAAAATACCCAGCACCGCCGCACCGACGGCACACAGTGCCCCCGCACCGCGTCGGCTGCGGGCATTTTGGCCCAAAAGCGCCAGCAGTGCCAGCATCCACGCCTGGTAGTAGGGCGTCAGGTAGCGGTCATAGCTCTTCAGGGCCAGGGCCTCAGACTCGGCAAAGTTGTAGTTATACAAAATCAGATGGAACAGATACAGCGCGGCAAAGCAGAATGCAAGCCCCAGATGCACGACCGCCACACGGCGGCGGGCAGGGCCTTTTTCGGCGCCGAACCAGGCCGCCGCCGCAGTCAGCGTCAGGCAGGCGACCGCCGCCGCACCGCTGCCCAACAGGCAGACCTTGCGGGTGAAGAACGCATGGAACATCAGCGACATAAGTGCGGCAAATTTTTCTTCCCGCCCGATGCCCAGCAGCTGGCGCACACCGCCCAGCAGCACGGCACCGTAGCTAAGCCCCTCGCTGCCCACGGCGGCGGCGGTATCCTGCAGCGGCGTGACGGCCGCCGTGGACCGCCCCCAACTGACGAAGGCCAGCACCACGGCCACAGCAAGCGGCAGTGTCCGACCCAGCGCGGGCAAGAACCCCTTGCGCAGACCTTTATCCCCTGCCAGCCAGAGATCCAGCCCGATGATAAATACGGTGATCAGCCCGTAGGCAAAGCAGATATCCTTCGTCAGGGTCAGCAGCATCAGCGGCAGTGCCGTCAGCCAATAGGCGCGGCCCTTGCCGCCCAGCGCAAAATACAGGCACAGGCTGCCGCCGAACAGCATAAACAGCGGCAGGTCGGCCATGGCGTTGGCGTACTGCCCCGCATAGCTGCCCGCAGGGGTATCGGCAAAAAAGTAGGGCAGCACAAACCCGCAGGCAAATACGGCCACACCCGCCGTGCGGCGGTCCTTGGGCAGGGCCGATGCGGCGGCCAGGCAGGCCATGGCCAGGGTGTCCAGCGCAGCCATGCAGGCCCACTCGCTCCAGCGGGCAAACGGCTCAAACAGCACCGTCACCACGCTGGTAGCGGGGTAGGTGAAGCTGGCTTTCAGGTTGCCGGGGCGGGCCGCATAAAAGCAGCCGTTTTGCACGACCATCTTGGGCGCAAGGCCCCAGGCGGTAAATTCGTCCCACTGGAAAAACATCGGCTGCAAACAGAACAGCACGATCCACAGCAGCGCCGCACCGCCCAAAAACAGCATAAGGCCGCTGCTTTCCGTCAGTTGGCGCAGAGCCTCACGCCTCAGGCGCACAGCCCCCCAAACGGCCAGCGCCGCCCAGGCGGCCACCGTCACAAAAACGCCCGCCCGCAAAAAAACGGGCATGGCCAAAAGGTAGACAAGCAGCGCCCCCGCGCTGAGCAGCGGCAGCGGAAAAACAGCCGCCGGACGTCGGAATTTGGCTGCCAGCACGGCACTGTCCCAACCGAGCAGCGCCACAAGGCAAAGCCCCCATGCAAGCTGCAACACGGCAGACACCCCTCCTTTTTCAGGAATAAATCACGTACACCGGCCCCACAAAATAGTGCCGGAACAAAAGCACCGCCGATACCACGGCCAGCCCTGCGCACAGGCGCAGCGCCGTGCACTCGGCTGCGGCGATGCCGTTCTGCAGGCGAACAACGCGCCGCAGCAGGGCCGAAAGCACCACGGCCAAAACCAGCCAGCAGGCCAGGAAATACCGCGTCTGCAGCCCCACGATGCGCACCATGCCCACAGGGGTATAGGTGATGTACATGGCGGTCATCGCACCGACCATGTACACGGCGGCAAAGATGCCCAGCCACGCCGTGCGGCGGCGGCCCGGTGCCTGTTCCTGCCCTGTGCAGAGCAGGGCGGCAGCCGTCAGGGCGGCCAAGGCCAGCAGGTTTACAACGGGAATGGGCATGTCCTTCCAGCCGAAAAGCCCCAGCTGCCCCACAAAGCCCTGGTTTTCATACAGTGTGCCCCACAAAACGGCCAGATACCGCAGCGGGTTGCGCAAAACAAAGGCAAGCTGCGCGGCACCGTTCACGGCCTCACCGCCTTGGCGGGCGACCAGGCCGTAATTGCGGCGCAGCAGGGTGCCGTATTGCTCCACAAAAACGGTCAGACCCAGGCTGCCCGCCAGCATGGCACCGCACCATGCGCCGCGCTTGGCTTTGGCTTTCCATTCGCACTTGCGCACCGCCAGAGGCAGCAGCACCCACAGCAGGTTTATGAAGGGCTTGGTGCCGTTGGCAAACACGCAGGCCAGCGTGTAGTACAGCGCTGTGCGGTCGTTCCATTCGGGCACGGTCAGCAGCGCCAGCATCAGGTAATAGCAGCCCAGCAGGGTGGCATCGTAGCTTAAGGACGCCCCCATAAACAGCGATACAGGCAAAAACATGACGCAGACAAACGCCGGGCGGCACCGCTTTGCGTTGCGCAGTGCGGCATAGCATAGCAGCGTGTACGCCAGCAAATTGCACAGACGCCCGCCGTACAGGCAGCCCAGCGCACCGAAACCCAGCAGCCGCGCCGCCGCCATGCCGAGCGCGCCCGGCAAAAACGGCAGGATCAAAAAGCTGATGGGTTCCTTTACCTTTGCGGCGGTGCCGTCGTGGGCAAGGTATTGGGCAAAGCTGTCGGCCATGCTTTGCACGGCGCCGTCTTTGCCGTACTGCTTTAAGGCATACCCGGTGGTGTCGTAGGTCTTTTCGGTGCCTGTGTCGGGGTCGGTGCCGATGCCCACCGAGGTGTGCGCATTGACCCATGCCCCGGGAAATGCCGCCAGCAGGTCGGAAACATCATCGGGGTAGCCGCGCGCGGCGTCAAAGTCCAAGCGGCCCATAGAAATAGCGTAAGTGCGCAGATAATGTTCGCTTTCATCGGGGGTTTGCAGCGGCGGGTTGGCAAAGGCAAACACCACGCCGCACAAGAACAGGCAGACTGCGCTTTTGGCGGCAAAATTCCGGATGTGCCGCACGGCCAGCCCCGCCGCAGCCACGGCAGCGCCAAACGCCGCGCAGCCCGCCGTGACCGCCAAGGGCGACACGCCGCGGGCGTCCAGCTCGTACAAAACGCGCCAACCATAGCTGACGCCCACGCCGAGCACCGCGCCTGCAAGCAGCACAAAAGCCCACCGCGCGGCGGGGTGCCATTCGGTGGGTGAAAAAGCTCTTTTTTTCCAAGAATGTTCCATATTACAGGATATACTGCCCGACCTTGTACTGGTCCAGGTTGCCGCGCAGGAACTCGATGGTCTCGGCCAGGCCCTGTTCAAAGGTGTAATTGGGTGCCCAGCCGGTCAGGTTGCGCAGCTTGGTGGCATCGCCCAGCAGGCGGTTGACCTCGCTCTTTTCGGGGCG
>USNZ01000018.1 GCA_900556255.1 uncultured Oscillospiraceae bacterium | reverse complement strand
CCGTAAGGCGGGAATTGTGCGGTGCTGCCAAAGGATAAATGGGGGCGCTGCCGCCCGTGAAAGGAGTGTCTATGCCCGAAAATAAAAGTATTCCCCGGAAAACACTGCAAATTGTGGGCATGGTGCTTCTGGCAGTTGTCACATTGTATATTGCCGTGCAGTTCTATGTAATTTTCAATAAATCCTACAAAACCGAGACGGCGATTCGCTATACCATGTCGGACAGTGTTTCCCTGCAGGGTGTTGTCTATTTTGATGCCGTGAAGGTGCAGGGCAGCGGGGATTTGGGCTACCTTGTGTCGGACGGTGAGCGCGTGACAAACGGTACCGTTGTAGCCGAGTGTTACACCGAAAGCTCACAGGGACTTCTGCGCGAGAGGCTGGATCGTCTGCACCGCACCATCAACCTGCTGACAAAGTCCCAAAATTCCACAGGCAGTGATTTGTCGGTGCTGACCAATCAGACGCACCAGGCCCTTTACAACCTGCTGGATAGGCTGGATACGGTGCAGTACAGCGGCATCACCGAGGCCGAGGATGAGTTTTTGCAGGCGCAGAACCGTCTGCAGGTCAGTACGGGCCAGGTAAGCGGCTTTGACAATACCATTGCGGCATTGCAGGAGGAATACAACGAGATCAAGGCAAAGCTTGATACCCTGCAAACGGTAAAGGCTACCACCAACGGGTACTTTACAGGCACGGACGCTATGCCCACTGTGGCCGTGGACGGAAAAGCGCTGGAACAGGCCGATGCCGCTGCCCTGCAGCAAATCCTGGCAAACGGGCTGCCTGCCGCCGACACTGCCGACTGTGCGGGGCAGATCGCCACCGGCTTTGGCTGGCTGTTCTATACCGTATGCGATGCCGAGACTGCGGCTCGGTTTGAAAACGTCGGCACGGTGGGTATCAGTATTCCGGGCAAGCAGAACACCCCGCTGAGCGCCACCGTGAAGGAACTGACGCCGGATAAAGAAACCGGGCTTGCCAAACTCGTGCTGGAATGTCAGACCGTGAATGCCGACATTCTGGCGCTGGGCATCGAAACAGCCCGAATCGACCTAAAAACCTATGAGGGCATCCGCCTGGACAAAGCCGCTATGCATATCGTTGAGGGAAACCGCGGCGTCTATGTAAAATACGGCAACCTGCAGAGGTTTTTGAAGATCACTATCTTGTATGAGGATGAAAACTATATTCTGATCCCGGCGGACGGAAAGCTGGGTACCGATAACGAGGTGCGCCTGTATGATGAGATCATCGTGCAGGGCAAAAACCTGCAGGACGGTAAGCTGATTTGATATATATGGCAAAAAGCACGTCTTTCGCAGGTTTTTTGCCGTGTCTCTCTTGACATTCTTGCAAAAAAAGCAGATAATATTTAATGTATATTGCTGTAATTCTGCGCGGTTGCCGAAAGGCTGTGCCGCGCAGCCCCAAAGGAGAAACCCACTATGTCTATGTTCGACAATTTGAGAAGTAAGCTTGGCATTGACTCGGAAGCCGATTCCTATGTAGATGATACCGAGGACGAGATCTTCCCCGGCGGACAGGGCGCTGCCGCAGCGGAATATGACCAGCGGGAGGCAAAGCAGCACAGCAACAAGGTGGTCAACATCAACGCTACCACCCAGCTGCAGGTCGTACTGGTCAAGCCTGAGCGCTTTGAGGATGCTTCTACCATTGCCGATCAGCTCAACGCAAAACACACGGTCGTGCTGAACCTGGAATCCACCAGCAAGGAAGTGTCCCGCCGTCTGATCGACTTTCTGTCCGGTGTGGCGTATGCCAACAACGGTCAAATCAAGCGTGTGGCCACCAGCACCTTTATCATTACCCCCTATAATGTTGATCTGATGGGGGATTTGATCGACGAGCTGGAGAACAATGGCGTATTCTTCTGATCCGCAAACGGCGGTACGCGGGTTTATCCCGCCGCAAAATGACGATGAACGCCGCCTGATGCGCCGCATCGAGGAACTTTGCCGCGTTGCACAGGAACGGGAGATTCCCCGCTATACGGGGTTTCTTTCCGATCGTGAGCAGGTTCTGGCCTCGGCTGCCTGCCGCCGCGCGGGATGTACCTGCACCCGCTTCTGGGGCGGCTTTGCGGATGCAGAGCGCAGAGTCTTGTGCATAGAACCGCCTGATTCCTGGCAGGAGGAACCGCTGGCAGTGCTGAAATTCACCGCCAGCGGCGATGCGGTCCCGACGCATCGGGATTACCTCGGTGCCATACTGGGCTTAGGGCTGGATCGTGCCTGCCTGGGGGATCTTTTGCAGGACCCCGAAAAGCCGACGGTGTTTTACGCCATCGTCCTGCAGGATAAGGCGGAATTCATCGCCGCCGAACTGACCGGTGCCGGGCATGCTGCGGTAAAAACCGAACTGTGCGAAACCCTGCCGCCGCATCTGTGTGCCGGCATCGAACGGGAACTGCACGAGGCTACGGTGCCGTCGCTGCGGGCAGATGCCGTATTGGCCGCCATGATGCACACCTCGCGCACCAAAGCTGCCGAGTACATTGCCGCAGGACGGGTCGAAATCAACCACCTGCCGCTGCGCGCCGCCCATGAGACGGCCTATACAGGGGATATCTTCACCGTGCGCGGCGCGGGGCGCTTTCGGCTGCATGCCATCGGCGGAAAAAGCCGCAAGGACCGTCAATTTATTACCTATTTCCAATACTGATGCACCCGCGCCAAGGCGGGTAAATTTAGGGCTGCGCCCGTAAACAGGAGGAAATTATGATCACTTCTGAGGATGTCCGCCGCGTCATGTTTGACAAGTGTATGCGCGGCTACCGCTGTGAGGATGTGGATGACTATCTGAAGCAGGTAGCGGAGAGCATGGATGCTTTGTCGGCACAAAACGATGAGCTGCAAAAAAAGCTGCTGGTGCTGGCACAGCGTATTGACCAGTACCGCGCCGAGGAAGATACCCTGCGTACCACGATGATCAACGCACAGCGTTTGGGCGAAAACGTGATACGGGAAGCCAAGCAGAAGGCGGCGGAGATCCTGCGTGAGGCCAATATCAAGGCCGAGGATCGTGAACAGCGCGCCAAGGACGATGTCGAGCTGGCGCGTCAGGAGGTCGTCACCTTAAAAAGCGAGGCGGACAGCTTCAAGCGCGGCTTGATGGATATGTACCGCAAGCATATCAACCTCATCAGCAAGCTGCCGGATTACAGCCCTGCGGCGCAGGAAACCCCGGCGCCCGCCCCTGCCGAGGCACAGCCCGAACCGGCCGTTGCGCCGGTGCCTGCTGCCGAACCCGCCCCGGAGCCTGTCTACACGGCTGCGCCTGAGCCGGAACCGCAGCCCCAGCCGCAGCCTGTGCCCCAGCCGGAGATCGTGCCCGAACCGGAGCCGCAGTCGGCCCCTGTATATTATGAACAGGTCGAGCCGGCGGAACCTGCCCCCGCCGACGGGGAAAAAGCGGATACGGTGGAATTTGCCATTGACAGCCACCTGAAGGATTCGACGGAGGATATGCAAGATAATCGCTTCCAGGCGGTATCGGACTTGTACGCCGAGGAAGACCCTCAGCCCGCTGCCCCCGCGCGCAAACCCCGCAAATCCGCGCCGCGCCGTGCTCCGCGCAAGACCCGCAGCACACCTGCTGCCCAGCCACAGGGGGAGCTGAACTCCCCGGCATTTGACAATTTTGAAGGCGTTGATTTTGACAGCTGACCCAGGGGTCGGCTGGCAAGATAAGCATATATAAAGAACCCCGCCCGTCTCGGCCCAGGCCCCGCGGTGCGAACCCAAACTTACAATAGAGGAGAGTTGGAAACTTTGCCGCAGAACTACAACGACACCATCCATAAGATGCAGACCCCGTTTGAAATGCGCGCCGGTCTGCCCAAGAAAGAACCCAAAATGCTGGAGGACTGGCAGAAGAACCACGTCTACGAGCAGATGATCAAGAACAACGAGGGCAAACCCCAGTATATTCTGCACGACGGCCCTCCGTATGCCAACGGCAACATTCACATGGGCACTGCCCTGAATAAAATCATCAAGGACATCATCATTCGCTACAAGAACATGTCCGGTTTTCAGGCACCGTATGTGCCCGGTTATGACACCCACGGTCTGCCCATTGAGCTGAAAGCGCTCAGCTCTTTGGGTGACAAGAAGTCCGGCGTTTCCAAGCTGGAACTGCGCCAGATCTGCAAGGAGTTCGCCACCGAGCATATCGACGTTATGAACGAGCAGTTCCAGCGTCTGGGTGTGCAGGGCGACTTCGCCAACCCCTACCTGACTCTGCGCCCCGAATTTGAGGCCCGCCAGGTCGAGATCTTCGGTGAGATGGCTAAGAAGGGCTACATCTACAAGGGCATGAAGGCCGTTTACTGGTGCCCTGAGGACCGTACCGCCCTGGCTGAGGCGGAGATCGAGTACGCCGAGGACGAGTGCGATTCCATCTATGTCCGCTTTAAGCTGACCGGCGATGCCAAGGGTGTGCTGGCCAAGCACAATATCCCGCTGGAAAAGGCATGGATCGTCATCTGGACCACCACCACCTGGACCCTGCCCGCCAACGTTGCCACCTGCCTGAACCCCAACCTGGAATACGCCTTCGTCAAGATCGGCGACGAGTACCATATCATGGCTGCCGGTCTGGTGGAAGCCACCATGAAGGGCTGCCACATTGACGAGTACGAGGTCCTGCCCGAAACCGTTCTGGGCAGCGAGCTGGAGCTGATGGAGTACAAGCACCCCTTCCTGGATCGCACGGGTCTGGTGATCCTCGGCGACCACGTCACGCTGGAAGGCGGCACCGGCTGCGTCCATACTGCCCCCGGTCACGGCGTCGAGGACTTTGAGGTCTGCGTCAACCATTATCCTCAGCTGCCCATTGTCGTGCCTGTTGATGAGGCAGGTCGCCTGACCGAGGAGGCCGGTGCCGAGTTCGCCGGCCTGAAGGTCTGGGCTGCCAACAAGGTCATTCTGGAGCATATCAAGGAAAGCGGCCACCTGATGGGTGTGCAGCACATCACCCACCAGTACCCGCATTGCTGGCGCTGCCATCACCCCATCATCTTCCGCGCGACCGAACAGTGGTTCTGCTCCATTGACGCCTTCAAGGAGGACGTCTACAAGGCCATCGACAATGTAAAGTGGCAGCCCGCTTGGGGCCACGACCGTATGGCGGGCATGGTGCGCGACCGCAGTGACTGGTGCATCAGCCGCCAGCGCGTCTGGGGCGTGCCCATCCCGGTATTCTACTGCAAGAAGTGCGGCAAGTACCACATCACCGATGCCTCCATCAAGGCCGTGTCCGACCTGTTCCGCAGCGAGGGCAGCGACGCTTGGTATAAGTACGATGCCAACGAGATCATGCCCAAGGGCGAGGTCTGCGAGTGCGGTGCCTCCGACTGGGAGAAGGATCCCGATATCATGGACGTCTGGTTCGACTCCGGCTCCACCTGGAGTGCAGTCTGCCGCGAGCGTCCCGAGCTGCGTTGGCCCGTCGATATGTACATGGAAGGCGCCGACCAGTTCCGCGGTTGGTTCCAGTCCAGCCTGCTGACCAGCGTTGCCACGCAGGGCGTTGCCCCGTACCGTGAGGTTTTGTGCCACGGCTGGGTCGTCGATGCCCAGGGCAAGCAGATGCACAAATCCGCCGGCAACGGCATGGAGCCTGCCGAAATCATCCGTGATTACGGCGCCGATATCATTCGCCTGTGGGTCGCCTCCAGCGACTATACTGTGGACGTCCGCGCCGGCAAGGAAATTTTCCGCCAGCTGAGCGAGGCTTACCGCAAGATGCGCAACACAGCGCGCTTTATGCTGGGCAACATCAACGACTTTGACCCCGCCAAGGATATGGTGGCGGACGACCAGCTGTTTGAGATCGACCGCTGGGCGCTGGAAGCCTGCAACAAGCTGACCGCCAACCTGCGCGACGCTTACGAGCATTACGATTTCAGCCGCGCCTACCACGCGCTGTACAACTTCTGCGTCATTGATATGTCCAACTTCTATATGGACGTCATCAAGGATCGCCTGTACTGCGCCGATGACCATGCCCGCCGCTGCGCACAGAGCGCACTCTATCGGATCCTGGTGGACTTCACCAAGCTGCTCAGCCCCATCCTGTGCTTCACCAGCCAGGAAATCTGGAGCTATGTGCCCAAGCTGCCCGGCATGAAGGACTATGTTGTCTTTGAGCAGATGCCGGAGGTCAAGCCCTGCGCCGATGAGGCCTTCACCGCCAAGTGGGACAAGATCATGGCGATCCGCGACGATGTCAAGAAGGTTCTGGAACAGGCTCGTGCCGATAAGGTCATCGGCTCGGCTCTGGAAGCCCGCTTGACGCTGTACTGCTCCAAGGAACTGTATGATTTCCTGAATGTTATCCCCATGGATGAACTGGCTGATCTGTTCATCGTGTCCAAGGTCGACCTCATCGAGGGCGAGGGCGGTGTCAAGGGCCTGGTGGAGGGTCTGGGTGCCGCTGCCGAGCATGCGGCAGGCGACAAGTGCCAGCGCTGCTGGAAGTATGAGCCTTCCGTTGGCGAAAACGGTCTGTGCCCGCGCTGCGCCAGCGTCCTGGGTCTGTAATTTATTCTTCAGCGGTGCTTATAATAGGTAAGCACCGCTGATTTTTTAGTATAGGTGTTCTATGATTTTTGGTATTGTTTCGGTTCTGGCGGCGGTTGCTTTGGTGGCCGTTGACCAGGGAATTAAGCTATGGGCATCGGCCAATTTGCAGCCTGTCGGGGCAATGCCGGTTTTGCCCGGCATTGTGGAGCTGCGTTTTTGCCTGAATGACGGCATGGCATTTTCTATGCTGGCGGGCAAGCAGGCACTGCTGATCGGGGTGACTTCCCTTATGCTGTTGGCGGTGCTCATCATGCTGTTCGTGCGCAAAATGCCCTTGGCAGAGCGCATAGCCTGGACACTCGTTCTGGGTGGCGGCGTGGGCAACCTTGTCGACCGTGTGCTCAACGGTGTGGTGGTGGACTACATCAACGTGCTGTTTATGAATTTTGCTATCTTCAATTTTGCGGATATCTGCGTCTGCGTGGGTGTGGCGCTGCTGATCGTGGCGGCGCTGTGGGAAACCCGCCAAGACGAAAAGAACGCAAAAGCCGGCCAACAAAAGGAAACCGATGCCCATGACGCCGATTGAACTGATAGCTGACGCCCAAAGCACAGGACGGCTGGATGCCTGGCTGGCGGCACAGTGCGGCGAGCTTTCCCGCACGGCGGTGCAGAATCTGATCGAGCAGGGGGCAGTGACCGCCGACGGTGCGTGCGTCAACAAAAAGGATAAGGTGCGCCCCGGCGCGGTCTATCGTGTTGAGGTGCCCGACCCTGCGCCCATTGAGGCACAGCCCCAGGATATCCCACTGGAAATCGTCTACGAGGACGACGATCTGCTGGTGGTCAACAAGCCCAAGGGCATGGTGGTGCACCCCGCACCCGGCAACCCCGATAAAACGATGGTCAATGCGCTTTTGTACCACTGCGCGGGGCGGCTTTCGGGCGTGGGCGGGGCCATACGCCCCGGCATTGTCCACCGTATCGACAAGGATACCAGCGGCCTCTTGGTGGTGGCTAAAAACGACGCCACGCACCAGGCGCTGACCGAGCAGATGAGTGTACACAGTATCCACCGCGTTTACCATGCGGTGGTGTACGGCAATCTCAAGGAGGACGAGGGCTTTGTGGAAGGGTTCCTCGGCCGTGACCCCAGAGATCGCAAAAAGATGGCGGTGCTGCCGCAGGGGGCATCCGGTTCCAAGTATGCCTACACAAGCTGGCGCGTGCTGGAGCGTTTCGGTAAATTCACTTACATTGCCTGCAAGCTCAAAACCGGCCGCACCCATCAGATTCGTGTGCACATGGCGTCCTTGGGTCATCCGTTGGCAGGGGACGCCGTATATGGCCCGCGCAACGTCATAAAAAGCCTGAACGGTCAGTGTCTGCATGCTAAGGAACTGGGCTTTGTACACCCCGCAACGGGGGAGTGGGTGCAGTTCGATTCCCCCTTGCCGCCCTATTTTACCGACTATCTGAACCGGCTAAGAAAGGAAAATCCTGTATGAGTTTGCTGCTCAGCGATACCCTTGTGGTATGTGATATGGATAATACGCTGCTCACGGCTAAGGAGGGGCTGCCCCCCTGCAACCGCACGGTCATTCAGTTGTTTACCGAGATGGGCGGACTGTTCACGGTGGCTACCGGCCGCCCGCCGGAGTCCATCCGTGCGGCGCTGCCGGGCATCACGCTGTCCTCGCCTGCAATCTCCTGCAACGGAGCGCTGCTGTACGATTTTGCCGACAACACGGTGCTTCAGCGCTCGACCTTAAACCGCGAGCAGGCCACCACGGCCATTCTTGACGTAATGGAGCATTTTCCCCGCATGGGTGTGGAGGTTATGGCGGGCGACGGCGAAATGTATGTCGTGCGCGCCAACGAGACCACACACGCCCATCAGGTGGACGAGCAGTTGGGCAGCATTGCCTGCCCGCTGGAAAATGTACCCGACGGCTGGGTCAAGGTGGTGTTTGCCGCCGACCCTGAGAATATCCGCAAGCTGTCGCAGTACACCAAAAACCGCTATTACGGTGGGGAAAACTACTTTTCCCACACCAACAGCATCTATCTGGAAATCATGCCGGGCGGTGTCAGCAAGGCCAGTGGGCTGCAAAATCTTTGCACACTGCTGGGCAAGAACATCAAAAAAACCATTGTCATCGGTGATTATTACAACGATTTGGAGCTGATGCATGCGGGCGGATACGCCGTGGCGGTTGCCAACGCCCCGGCTGAGGTCAAGGCCGCCGCGGACTTTGTGACTACCTGCACCTGCTCCGAGGGTGCGGTGGGTGAATTTCTGTACGACCTGATGGAAAAAGCAAACCGCATCTGAGAATTGCGAGGTGCCGCCATGAGAGTTACGGATTTTATGGATCCTAAGGGAATTTTGCTGCATGCCAATATCAACACCCTGCAAGACACGGTGGGGATCCTGGTGGAATTGCAGGAGGGTCTGGGGGTCATTACCAACGGTACGGCCTGCTATAATGCCGCCTGCAAGCGCGAGACGATGGGCGGGACTACCGCCATCGGGCAGGGAATCGCCCTGCCGCACACGGCCAACGCCGGTGTCTGTGCGCCGGGGGTGTCGGCGGTGGTGCTGCGCCGCGGTGTGGACTGGGGCGCGCCAGACGAGCAACCGGTGGATTTGATTTTTATGGTGGCTATGCCGCCCCATAACGAGAGTCTGCACCTGCAGGTGCTGGCACGTCTTGTCAACCTGCTGCAAAAAAAGACGTTGACAGACGCTCTGCGCACTGCATCTACCCCCGAACGTTTTCTGGAATTGCTCAAGAGAGCCGAGGCTGACTGCTTTGCGGAATGATGGATAAAATGCTATGTATTTACTTGGTCGTAATGAACGCTGCAGCGTTTGTTATGATGGGCGCTGATAAGCGCCGTGCGCGAAAGGGCCGTTGGCGTATCCCTGAAAAAGCCCTGTTTGCCGCCGCCTTGGCGGGCGGCAGCGCAGGCGCTGTTCTGGGAATGCAAATTTTCCGCCATAAGACCCGCCACTGGTATTTTGTGTGGGGGATGCCTGCGATACTAGCCTTGCAGCTGGTACTTTTCTGCCGCTTTGCGGTGTGAAACCGGGAATCGACCCCATATCGCACATTTTTTGCAATACCGAGTGCCGGGGTGGGCTTTGTACAAGTTGATAAATTCATAACAATCCTGGTTTGATATTTTATTAACTTTGCGAATTATTTTGTTGTCTGCCACAAAGTTGCACATTTGTTGCTGAAATTTTTATAAATGTTCTATAATCTTTGCATTGGGCAAAATCGGTGCTATAATAGTTCTGTAAGAGAGGCGCAGGGTCGCTGCGCGGAATATATGGAGGTAAGAAGAATGTCCATTTTTGAGAATTTTGAAAAGAAGCTGCAGGCAGAGCCTAAGTCGATCGTATTTACCGAGGGTACCGACGCCCGCATCCTGTCCGCTGCCAGCCGTCTGGTGGCCGGCAAGACCCTGAAGGTCATCCTGCTGGGCAATGTGGAGGAAGTCAAAAAGGCGGCTGCCGAGGGCGGCTTTGTTATTGACGGGGCAGAGATCCTTGACCCTGCCAACTATGAAGGCTTTGACGAGATGGTCGCCCAGATGGTGGAGCTGCGCAAGGGCAAGATGACCG
>USNZ01000017.1 GCA_900556255.1 uncultured Oscillospiraceae bacterium | reverse complement strand
CAAGGTGACGGCAGGTGACGGCATAAATGAAACTTTTCAAAAATGAGATTTTTCCCCTTTAGGGAGTTTTTGTTCTACCCGTCACCTGCCGTCACCTTGTCGATATATCGTTAAAATTTGACAGTTATCGAAACTACACTTTTTGGAGGTTGCGCAAGTATGCCGAATCGAGCTTACCGTTTGTTTTTTCCCGTCGCTGTCTGGCGAACCCGCCGGGGCGACGTGCTTTTGCAGTGCGAGTTGCGTCTACCCGATGGCGCGCCCGTGCCTTTGACCGCCGACGATCTGCGCTGTGCGATTGACACCGGGCAGACCATGCCCGCCCCTGCGTGGGGGTATTGCGTACAGTTCGGAGGCAGTGGACGTTATTTCACTACCCACACCGCGGCGCTGTCTTATCTTTGCCACCGCTGGCGCAAGGCGTTCATTTTGCGGCATTTGGACGACGCTGTGGCGGCTGCTGCTGAGTTGCAACCGGCTGCCCTTGCCGAGGCTGCCGCGCTGGCGGAAATGTGGCAGAATCAAGCGTTTTCGGGAGGTGCTGCGTTTTGCTGACCCCTAACCAACGCCGCGCCCTTGCTGTGCTGTTGACCTGCAAAAGCCGGACAGACGCCGCCCGCCTGTGTGGGCTGTCGGTCAAAACCTTGCAGGTATATGAGGCACAGCCCGAATTTGCGGAGGCGCTAGAGTGTGGACGCCGGGAGCTGCTGGCAGAGGCAGCCCACCGGATGGCAGCAGGCTACACCCAGACCGTGGATACCTTACAGGAAATTGTCAGCAACCCCGACAGCGCCGATGCCTCCCGTGTGGCTGCCGCCCGTGCGCTGCTGGACTACGGGCTGAAGTTCGCCGAACTGGTGGACGTCAACCGACGACTTGACCGATTGGAGGAACAATTACAATGATCTATTTTCGTCTTTTTACTGAGGCAGTGGACAAAATCACGCAGAACTACGTGCGCCAACCGCTGGCACTGCCCTTTTCTACCGTGTGGGCAAATACCCACCGGGACGCTTCGGACGTTATGGGGTACACTGACCGCGTGCAGCTTTGAGGGGGTGGGGCGCTGTGAGAAAATCGCTTGCCCGTCTTGAGGCGCTGGAACAGCAAGTGCCTTGCAACAAACTGTTGATTGTTATAGAGGTACGGCAACCGGACGGTGTGCGTTATCGACTGCCGAACGGTCAACTGCTGCCGCTGCACGAGGTCTACAACTATATGCGCACCCACGGGCAGGGCGTCCTATTGATTGATGACTTGCCCGAAATGCCGCAAGAAGGAGGTGTGACCGATTGAGTGCTAACGACTTACTGCGCAGTTTACGGCAGCAGACCTTTGCGGGTGATTCTGTCCGAGTTGTGGACAGTTTTCTGCAAGGGCGGGTGCGTCTGGTTTGCTGCGCCCGTGCGGACGGAATTGTCACCGGCTGGCTGATTGAGGACAGTAAAAGGCAAACGCCGTGCTTTTTCCGCACGGAGCAGGACGCCCGGCAGTATATCCGAACGCGTTACAGCCTAGAACCTTATACAAAACGCTGGGGTGACTGACCCCGCAACATTAAGCCCTCATAGTGGGGCAGAATACCGGAGGAATAACACATGACAAACTACACACAGGAAGCTAAAAAAATTGTGACCGACTGCCTCAAGGCGCTGCGCCCGTCGGAACAGCTGCAACAGGAAGCCACCACTGAGCTGCGCGTCGGTCACATAACAGAGCAATTTGCCGCCGAGCTGCGACAGCACGCACGAACAGAAAGCCTTAACGTGCGCAACGCCGCCTGTGCAAAGCTGGATGCGTTGGCAGGACGCTTTGCAACAGCTGCCAAGGCAGCGGACGCGCCCAACGGTGACGCCCTCACCGGCGGGGATTATAAGCTGCTGGCTGGAAACTTCCCCTTGAGTGTGGAGGAATTCACGGAGCTGTGCGAGCGCAACAAAAGCAACCCCACCATTCTGCGCGCGGCGATGGTTTACGGCAGTAAGAACGGCGACCTTGCCCCCTACGCTAAAAAATATTACCGTTCGGCTGCCGAACGTGTGGCAATGTTTAATAAGCTGCTGAAGTGCGCCAAGGGTATTTTGGACACCGAGCCGACCAGCCCCGCCCGCGGTGATCCTTACTGGAATATGATTGCCCGCGAGGCTGCGCCGTGGTCTGTCCTGTGAACGACGGGGAGGGGTTGCCGATGAACACTGAAAATCTGCTTGACGCTGTGGCGGCTATCCGCCGGGAGCCTTTGCGTGTGTGCTGCCGCACCCCGGCGGGTGAGCTGATCGTTACAACGGTGGAGGATTGCGCCCGCAACCGCTGCCGATACTTCCACATTGTGGCGGACGATTTAGACGACCTGCTGGACAGTGAACTGAACCGCAGAAAGTAAACAGAACGCCCCCACGGCAGCCCCTGCGGGCGCTGTGAGGGCGTTCTGTGTGTTCGGAATACTCTGTGCTGTCTTGCATCTGCAATGCATCACAGAGGCGTTGCAGGGCAACGATTAGCCGAGCAGGCTCTCAACATCCGGCGGCAAAGCCCCCGGCGGGGTGCTGGCGTCCATACGCTGCGCCACTGCGCCCACAATATAGGCGTTAAGGCTTTCCCCTGCTGCATCGGCTGCCGCCTGCACGGCTGCCTTGTTCTGCGGGCTGTCTTTGCGCAGAATCAGATTCACGCGGTCATATGCTTTGGCAATATACTTGTTTTTGCTGGCTGCGCTTGTTTTTCCTCCCATGCTGTCACCTCCAAACGTGGGCATAGTTATACAAGATTATGATACAGCAATTTTTGTATATGCGCAAGTATGCGGTATGTACAATATACGCGCATCTATGCGCAAGTATATTTGTGCGATTTGTGCATTGCATCTATGCGCATGTAGGCATATAATAATAGCAAGGGGTGCGGCAACACCCCGAAATACAGGCGTTTACCCTTTTCAAGTGAAACTAGGCGACCTAGCAAAAGCCGAAACCCTTCCCCGCCTGTGGAAGGGTACGTCGGAAGCTGTCCGATCCGGCGCTGATGAGGCAGGACACACAGAACGGAGGTTTTACAAATGAAGGACGAAATTCATATCTACCCTATGGAGGTGCTAATGTTCCGCAAATGTTTGACACCGGGTACAAGCGAACTGGTGCAAAAAGTGGCGGCGGCGTACCGCTGTACCTTTGCGACCGAGGAACAGACCGCCGTATTTTATGAAATGCTGGGCGCAATTTTTCACGCGGGAGAAATCAGCGGCAAGCGCGCCGAAAGGCAGCGCCCAAAATATGACGCAGAGCTGTGGGCATATTACCTAGCTGAAAAGGAGGTGCAAGGCAATGACCACAAGAACCGGAACCGCCCGGTGGACGGGTACGCGCTGGCGCATTGACGTGCAAAAGGGTGGAACCCGCAAGAGCTTTTACAGCGCCAAAGCAGGGCGCACCGGGCAGCGTGAGGCAAACGCCAAGGCAGACAAATGGCTGCAAACCGGAGTGGCGGACACCTCTTTGCGAGTGGCGCAGGCATATGCGATGTGGTACGCCACCAAGCAGGAAACAACCAGCGACAGCAACTGTCGCAATATTGCCACCCGCTGGCGCTGCTGGATTGAACCCAACATAGGACGCAAGAAGTTGGCAGCCCTGACCGAACAGGACTTACAGAACATCATAAACAAGGCATACGCGGCAGGGCTGTCTAAGAAAACGCTGTCTTGCATTTGCGCCGATTTGCGGTCACTGTGCAAATTCTGCCGCACCGCCAAGTTGTCCACCTTCAACCCGGAAGGGCTGCGTGTGCCCGCCGGGGCGCGGCTAAAAGGCAAGAAGGTGTTGCAACCCTCCGATCTGCTGACACTGTTCAACGTGGACACAACGCTGTATAAGGGACAGATCATCCACGATGACTATATAAACGCCTACCGTTTCCAAGTACTTACAGGTCTGCGCCCGGGTGAGCTTGTGGGGCTGCAATGGTCTGATATACGCGGTAACACGGTTCACGTGCAGCGCGCGGTTAATGTGCGCGGCGAGATCACCAAAGGAAAGAATCAGAACGCGGTCAGGTCTTTTGTTCTGTCCGATATGGCGCGCCGTGTGCTGGAGGATCAGCGCCAGCTTACCGCCGGGGAAGTCAGCGTGTTTTGCATCCTAACAGAGTATAACTATTACTGGCGGTGGAAGGTTTACTGTAAGGCAAACGGTCTGACAGAGGTCACGCCCTACGAGCTGCGCCACACGTTCGTTTCTGTGGTCAAGACGCTGCCCGCCGGTGAGGTAAAGGGTCTTGTGGGGCATAGTTTGGACATGGACACCTTCGGGGTATATGGACACGTCCTGACCGGCGAGGCGGAAGCAACCGCCGAGGCAGTCAACGGGACGTTTCTAAAGATTCTGCGCAATGCTTGAAAAGTGCGGTCAGATATGAGGTCAATACAGCAAAAAAGCGCCGAAACATTACGTTTCAGCGCAAAATTATGTGGTGCGGCCAACAGGACTTGAACCTGCACGTCTTGGACACTGGACCCTAAAACCAGCGCGTCTGCCAATTCCGCCATGGCCGCAAAGCAACTATTAGTGTAGCAACTTTGGCGGGGTTTGTCAATGGCGGGGCGGCAAATTCCGGGCGTGTTAATTTTGCCCGCGGGCAGCTAAGTAAGCGGCGGGGCCGCTTTCGTACAGATCGCCGCCGTGGGCGTCCAGCAAAACGGTCAGGGGCATATCCTGCACGGTCAGCTTGCGCACGGCCTCGCAGCCGAGGTCCGGCCAGGCGATGATCTCACAGCTTTGTACGCTGCCGGACATCAGTGCCCCTGCACCGCCGATGGCGGCAAGGTAGACGGCACCGTTTTTGACAACGGCATTCTTGACGGCTTGGCTGCGCTTGCCCTTGCCGATCATACAGGCGAGGCCCAAGTCCAGCAAACGCGGGGTATAGGCATCCATGCGGCCCGATGTGGTGGGGCCGGCGGCGCCGATGGCGCAGCCCGGGCGCTCCGGGGTGGGGCCGACATAATAAACGGCGGCACCCTCTAACGCAAAGGGCAGGGCCTCGCCCTTGTCCAGCAGCTCTGCCATACGGGCATGGGCGGCATCGCGGGCGGTGTACACAACGCCGGAAAGCAGAACGGTGTCCCCTGCCTTCAGCGGCGCAAGCGCCTGTTTGGTAAGCGGGGTATGTAAAATGTGCTGCATACGTTCCTCCTTGCCCTTACAGGCGGCAGACCGCGCGGCGGGTCACATGACAGCTGATGTTGACGGCTACGGGCAGGCAGGCCACATGGGTGGGGCGCTGTTCAATGGCAACACCCAGACAGGTGGTGGCGCCGCCAAAGCCCTGCGGACCGAAGCCGGTGGCGTTGATAGCGTCCAACAGCTGCTTTTCCAGCGCGGCATAGTAGGGGTCGGCGTTGGGGGCGTCCAGCGGGCGCAGCAGCGCCTTCTTGGCAAGGGCGGCGCAGTGGTCAAAGCTACCGCCGATGCCGATGCCCAGCACGATCGGCGGGCAGGGGTTGGCACCCGCCTGCTTAACGGTGTCCAGCACAAAGTCAATGACGCCCTGCACCCCGTCGGCGGGCTTGAGCATGGCCATGCGGCTCATATTCTCGCTGCCCGCACCCTTGGGGGCTACCGTGATTTGGCAGCCGTCACCGGGCACGAGATGTACGGTCAAAAATGCAGGAGTGTTGTCCCCCGTGTTGACGCGCTGCAGCGGGTCGGCAGTGATGGATTTGCGCAGGTAGGCTTTTTCATAGCCGCGGCGCACACCCTCGTTGACGGCGTCGGTCAAATCGCCGTTGATATGTACGTCCTGCCCCAGTTCCACAAAGACGCAAGCCATGCCGGTGTCCTGGCAGATGGGCAGTTCTTTTTGCGCAGCAACGCAGAGATTCTGCTGCAAAAGGCCCAGCGTCTGCTTTGCCAAGGGCCACGGCTCGGCGGCCTCGGCGGCGTCCAGTGCGGCTTTTACGTCCTTTGGCAGTGTGGTGTTTGCCTTGATGCAAAGCGCCTCGACCGCATCGGTGATGCGGGCAGCGTCCAGCTCCCGAATGTTGCTCATACGCGGGCGACCCCGCTTTTACGGGCGGCCTCGGCAACGGCAGCGGCAACGGCGTCCGCCACGCGGGGGTCAAACGCCTTGGGCAGAATGTTTTCCTCGCTCAGCTCATCGTCGGCAATCAGCCCGGCAATGGCGTTTGCGGCGGCCATCTTCATGGCAGGGTTGATGTCGCGGGCACGCACCGACAAGGCGCCTTTGAAGATGCCGGGGAATGCCAGCACGTTGTTGACCTGGTTCGGGAAGTCCGAACGGCCGGTGCCGATCACGCGCACACCGGCGGCCTTGGCGAGGTCGGGCATGATTTCGGGGGTGGGGTTTGCCATGGCAAAGACAATGGCATCCTGGGCCATCGTGGCGGCCAGTTCGGGAGTCAGTGCCCCGGCAATGGAGGTGCCGATAAAGATATCCGCACCGCGGATGGCCTCGGCCAGACCGCCAGTCAGCTTGTCGGGGTTGGTTTCTTCGGCCAGCTTGGCTTTGTGGCCTTCCAGCCCGGCAGCACGGTCGGGAACAAGGATGCCGTGCTCGTCCACGGCGATGATGTTTTTGGCACCGGCAACCTGCAGCATGTGGATGATGGCCGTACCGGCGGCACCGGGGCCGTTCTGCACAATTTTGACGTCCTCGATGCGCTTGCCGACGACCTTCAGGGCGTTCAGCACACCGGCCAGCACAATGATGGCCGTGCCGTGCTGGTCGTCGTGGAACACGGGGATATCCAGTTCGCGCTCCAGCTCGGCCTCGATCTCAAAGCATTCGGGGCTGCGGATATCCTCCAGATTGATGCCGCCGAAGGTGGGGGCAATCGCCTTGACAGCGGCAATGACCTCCTCCTTGGTTTTGGCGTTCAGGCAGATGGGAAAGGCGTCCACACCGGCAAATTCTTTGAACAGGACGCACTTGCCTTCCATGACAGGCAGACCTGCCTCGGGGCCGATGTTGCCCAGACCCAGCACAGCGGTGCCGTTGGTGACAACGGCGACCGTGCGGCCCTTCATGGTGTAGGTGTAGACATCGTCGGGGTTAGCCTTGATCTTGCGGCAGGGCTCGGCCACGCCGGGGGTGTAGGCGGTGGACAGGGCGTCGCGGTCTTTGCAGGCAACCAGGCTTTGAACGGCAATTTTGCCGGGGAATCGGCTGTGCAGTTCCAGGGCGGCTTTGTTGTAATCCATGGCAATATACCTCTCTTTTCAGTCTTTGGCGGGGACGTTGTGGGATGTGTAATCCGGTTCCAGGCGAATGACGCAGAAATGATCCGGCCATTTGTCCTGCACGGCGGTGCGCAGGGCGGCGGCCAATTTGGCACCGCGGCGCTGCTTGTCGTGCATATACTCGGCGGGGACGGCGCAGTCAAAAATAACGTTGGTGTGGGTTTTTCCGGGTACGGTGCGCAGGTCGTGGATGTCCGCCTCGGGGTCGAGGCGCTTGACTTCTTCTTTTAAGAAGGCTTTCAGCTCGGCTACATGCGCATCGCCTGTGACGATGGGGTCATAGTGGATGGTCACGACCAGACCGTCCTGTGCGAGCATATCGCGCTCAATATTGTCGATGATGTCGTGGCTGCGCATCACGTCGGCGTTGGCGTCCATCTCGACATGAAAGCTGACCAGGCAGTTGCCGGGGCCGTAGTCATGGATCATCAAGTCGTGTATGCCCAGCACACCGGGATAGCTCAGCGCCTTTTCCTCAATGTGGGCGACCAAGGCGGGGTCGGGCGCTGCGCCCAGCAGCGGGTTGATGGTATCGCGTACGAGCATGGCACCGCTGTACAGAATAAACCCGGCAACGCCCAGGCCCATCAGGCCGTCAATGCGGTTGAATTTGGTAAAGTAAGTCAGCACCGAGGCGGCCAGAACCGCTGCGGTGGCAATGACATCGTTGCGGGCATCGGCGGCGGTCGCCATCAGGGTTTCCGAGTCGATACGCCCGCCGATGGTGCGGTTGAGGCGTGCCATCCAGAGCTTGACGAGAATGGAGGCAATCAGCACCAGCACCATGGTAACGCTGAAGGAAACCTCGGTAGGATGCAGAACCTTCTCAAAGCTGCTTTTCAGCAGCTCAACGCCGATGACAAGGATCATCACGGATACGGCAAGCCCGGCCAGATACTCATACCGCGCATGGCCGTAAGGGTGCTCGGAATCGGCAGGGCGCGCACCCAGCCGAAATCCGACAAGGCTGACCAGATTGGAGCTTGCGTCCGACAGGTTGTTCAGGCCGTCTGCCGTGATGGCAACGCTGCCCGAAAGCACGCCGACGGCGGTTTTGCCGGCAAACAGCAGCAGGTTGCAGATAACGCTGACAAGGCAGGCCAAATTGCCGTAGGCGGTGCGCACCTTGCGGTCTGTGTGCTTTTCGTGGTCTTTAATAAAGGTGCGGATCAAAAGTTCGATCAAAGAAGAACACCAACTTTTCTTGCAAGGGCGGCACGGTGCTGCCCAAATTTCTAAAAACGGCGGACTTGTGTAAAGTCCGCCGTGATACTTATATAAGGGAAATTTTAGTCGCGGACGATGCAGGCATCGCGCTCGGGACCGACAGAGATATATTTGATCTTGCAGCCGACCAGCTCTTCCAGACGGGTAACATAGTTGCGGGCGGCAGCGGGCAGGTCCTCAAACTTGCGCACGCCGGAAATATCGCAATGCCAGCCGGGCAGCATTTCCACAACAGGCTGGGCATCGTCCAAAGTCTTGCCGGTGGGGAAACGGTTGGTGGTGGTGCCGTCGGTCAGCTTGTAGGCAGTGACGACGGGGACTTCCTCCATGTAATCCAGAACATCCAGCAGGGTCAAAGCCACTTCATCGCAGCCCTGGCACTGTACGCCGTAGCGGCTGGCAACGGCGTCAAAGGGACCGACGCGGCGGGGACGACCGGTGGCAGCGCCGTACTCGTGACCATGCTCGCGCAGAGCGTCCTTGTCGGCTTCGGTCATAGCCAGCTCGGTGGTGAAGGGACCCTCGCCCACGCAGGAGGAGTAAGCCTTCATAATGCCGATGGACAGGGTCAGCTTGCGGCCGGGAATGCCGGCACCGATGGGCGCATAGGCAGAGACGGTGTTGGAGGAGGAGGTGTAGGGGTAGATACCAAAGTCGATATCACGCAGCGCACCCAGCTGAGCCTCGAACATGATCTTCTTGCCGGCATCGTCTGCCTCGGCAAGGAACTGCCCTACGTCGCAGACATAAGGGGCAAACAGCTTGGCGTAGCGCTCGCACCATGCCCACATTTCGTCCACGCTGACGGGCTGCTGACCGTAGATGTTGACCATGGTCAGGTTCTTGGACTCGACGATGGTTTCCAGACGCTTGCGCACACTTGCGTCCATATGGACAAGGTCGCCCATACGCAGGGTCTTTTTCATAAACTTATCGCCGTAGCTGTAAGCGATGCCGCGCTTGGTGGAGCCGAACTGGGCGCCGGTCTTGGAAAGGCGCTCCTCCTCCAGGCCGTCCTGTGCAACATGGAACGGCATGGTGATGGTGGCGCGGTCGGAAATCTTCAGGTTCTTGGGGCTGATCTCGACGCCCTTCTCGGTCAAAGCGGCGATCTCTTTTTCGAGATGCTCGGGGTCAATGACCATGCCGCCGCCCATGACGCAGACAACGTCCGGGCGCAGAATGCCGGAGGGGATCAGGTTCAGCACAAATTTGCCGCGTTCGTTCTTGACGGTGTGACCGGCGTTGTCGCCGCCCTGATAGCGGGCAACAATGTCATAATCCTGGCTGAGCAGGTCGACCATGCGGCCCTTTCCCTCGTCGCCCCAGTTGATACCGGTGATTGCAGTAAGCATACGTTTTTACCTCTTTCGTAAAATTCGTAATAGGCATTTCAGCCTTCTCCGGAACATCCGGGATCCGCTGCCGTTCTTTTATTATAGCATACTGCCTTGCAGATTTCCATAGTGATTTTTGGTGCAATTGTGCAAGGCTGCCTTAACTTTTCGGGGTGTTTGCGCTCCCCTGCCCGGCATGCTCAGCCTGGATGTCATTGGCGGCCTCTTTGGCGGTGCGGGCGTATTCGGCATAAGGGATCTTCGCACCGTCAGCGGTCTGCACGTAGGTGGAAGCCAGCTGCGCCTTGAACGAGGCACGCATCTCGGCCAGGTATTCCTTGCGCAGGGCATCGCGCTCGGCGGTTTCGCGCTCATTCAGGCCAACGGTCTTGGCCTTTTTTGCCAGCGCATTGATGCGGGCAATTTTGGTTTTATCCATGGTGGTCTCCTTTTTTATATAGATGCTGTATTTACCGTAGGGGCGGATTCACTATCCGCTCGCGGAAAAACCTCCCTCTGGGAGGGAGGTGGCCCGAATGGCCGGAGGGAGAGAGCCTCGCCAAGACCCGAAGCTTCGGACGAAACCAATGCTCTCTCCCCCACCCGCTTCGCGGGAGCCCACTCCCAGAGGGGGCCAATGTGGGTTGCAGCCTTGCAAATATTATACCACGCTTTTGCAATATTCGCACGCAGTCATTCGTATTTCAAATGTCACCCACTGCGGCGGGCGCTGCAAATTTACAGGAGCGTGAAATACAATGAATCGTGATACCATCAAAATGCTTGCCATGGCGACGATGCTGGTAAACCACATCGCCAATGTGTTTATGCCCGCC
>USNZ01000016.1 GCA_900556255.1 uncultured Oscillospiraceae bacterium | reverse complement strand
TGGGTTTCCACGACTACAACCATCTGCAGATGAATGCCTTTGCCGTGATTTCCGACTCCGGCACGCTGCCCGAAGAATCCAGTTTCTTTACCAGCGTGGGGCATCCCTTCCCGGCTGTCTGCATCCGCACCTCCACCGAACGTCCCGAGGCGCTGGACAAGGGCTGCTTTGTGCTGGCCGGTATCCGCGCCGGCGGTGTGGAACAGGCTGTGGAAACGGCAGTGGCCATGGTGGCAAACGGCGACAACGGTATCCCCGTTTCCTATTATACCGAGGACGTATCCGTCAAGGTTGTCAAAATTATTCAGAGCTACACGGGCGTGGTCAACAAGATGGTCTGGCGCAAGCCGGGATTTTGATTCATAAAGGAATCGGTTTTATATGCAAACCGCAGTTTTGGAAAAACAGAATAACGGCACAAGCCGTGCAGTGACCGCGCTGCGCCGCATTGTGACGGTGCTGGCACTGACGGGGTGGCTGGCTGTGGCCCTGTTGGGGGGCAGGTCGCTTTCCCCGATTACGGTCGTCGTGTTCGGCTTATGCTGTATGATGTATTTGATCCTGCCCGGCCTGGCGCTGGCAGATTGGCTGGCACCCTGCCAAAAAGGCCTTACGGGTTTGTTTGCCGCCGTGTACGGCTGTGCGCTGCTGGCCGGGCTGCACTGCATCAGTGTACGGCTGGGCGCCGTGTGGCTGCTGCGCACGGTGCCGCCGCTGCTGGCAGCGGTCTGGCTGTATGGGAAGCATCGTAGCGGTACGTTGGACGTAAGTGCCGCCGCCAAGGGGGCGCTGCGCATCCTGGACAGTGACACAGGGCTTTTCTGGGCATTGCTGTGCTTGCTGTACGCGATGCGTTTCGGTGCGGTAAACCCTTACCCTGCCAACGCAGGGGCGGTGCATCTTGACCCTGATATGCTCTGGAACGTGGGCAATGCCGCCGCGCTCAGCAGCCATTTTCCGGCGGAGGATATCCGATTTTCCGGGGTGCTGCTGTCCTACCACTATCTGACGGAGCTGCTTGCGGCTGCGCTGGGGCTGGTCAGCGGCGTACAACTGTACGATATCTATGTGTTCCTGGCCGGGCCGTTGTTTTTGGCCGGGGAATTGGTGGCGCTCAAGGCGCTGGCCCGCGCCTATTTCGGCAAGGATAACCCCCGTGCAGGGCGGCTGATGATTTTGCTGCTGTTCGGGTTTTCCTGACTTTCTATGTGGAAGGTCATCCCCAACGGATTAAGTCTGTTCGGCAATACCCTGCTGCAGCATCTTGTCACCAATATCAATGCCCAGGCCACGGCCTTGGTATTCCTGTGCGCCTTTACGGTCAGCTTTATCCGTTTGAGCCGCAGCCGCTTTGCCCCGAACGGCAAGGAATTGCTGATGCTGTTTGTCAGCTTTTTTCTGCTGTGCGTTGCCAAAGGCCCGGAGGCGGCCATTGTCGTGTGCGCCTTTGGGGTGACTATGCTGCTTGTACTGGTGTTCCAAAAGCCGCATTACCTCACGGCGTTTGCCTGTCTGGCAGGGATCGCGGCTGTGTTTGCGGTGACCTATTTTGTGCTGTTTTCCTCCGGCAGCGGCAGCGTACAATTTACCATTTACGCCATGCGCAATTACTGGGCGTACCGTGTCTTAAGCCCCTATACCGAATGGCTTTGCGCACATCTGCCGATTTCCGGCTATGTGTGGCTGTTTTTAATTGGTGTGGCAGATGTGTTTTTGATGCTGCCGCTGCAATTTTTGCTGTGGCTGTCCGACGTGCCGCATGCCCTGCGCAGACTGTTTCGGCTGGATCCCGCCCGCATTATGGCCAACGGTGTGGTTGTGGGCGGCTTTTTGGGGTATCATTTGTTTTACCACAGCAGTTCCAGCCAGGTATACTTTGCGCTGGTGGCCATGATCTACATGATGCTCTTCCGATCTTACATGACGCTGCTGAGCGTGGAACCCCTGCAGCGGCTGCTGCAAAGCAAGCATAAAATCCTGCGCTTAGGCGTTGGCTTTGTTGGCGCTGCGGCGCTGTGCACCACCCTGTTTATGGTGGGGTGCTATACCGTTAAGGGGGCGCGCTGCCTGGCTGTTACGGCGGGGCTGTGCGGGGGCGATGCCACACAGGATTACTGGACCGCAGGAGATGCCGAGGCCATGGAGTGGCTGCAGGCACATTCCGACAAGGAACAGCTTTTTGCCACCAACCGAACTTCCCACACGCCCGACTCGGTGGATGCTATCAGCAACGGTTACAGCGCTATGAGTGGCTGCCCTGCTTATCTGGAGGGCTGGACCTACGCGATGACCAACATGGGCGTCGAGTTGGAGACCATCTACGCAAAAATGGACGTGAACGCCGAACTGTTCAGCGGCTGCAGCAAAGAAAGAGCCGCGGAGCTTGCCGCGCAAAACGGCATCCGCTGGCTGGTGCTTGCCAAGCGCTGGCAGGGCGAAGGCCCGCAGGATATGCCTGCCGTGTTTGAGAACGCCGACGTGGCGATTTATGAATTCAACAGTTAAGAGGTGCTGTATGCAAAAGCGCATACTGGTCGTGACCCAGCATTTTTGGCCGGAAAATTTCCGTATCAACGACATGGTGGAAGGATTTGTGCGGGACGGCGTAGCCGTGGATGTGCTCTGCGGTCTGCCCAACTACCCCAAGGGGGAATGGTTTGACGGTTACAGCGAAAACGGCCCCTGGGAAGAAACGTACAAAGGTGCGGGGGTCTACCGCGCTAAGGAAATTCCCCGCAAGGGCAACACGGGTCTGCGGATATTTTTAAATTACGTCAGCTGGCCATGGTATGCCGCCAAGGAACTGCACCGCCTGCCCGGCGGATACGACGCTGTGTTTTGCTTTAACACCAGCCCCGTACTGATGTGTTGGCCTGCGCTGCGTTACGCCAAAAAACATAAGATCCCGTTCACCAACTATGTGCTGGATATCTGGCCTGAAAATTTGTACAGCGTACTGCCGGTGAAGAACCGATTTATGCGTTGGGTTGCACAGACCGTCAGCGACAGCCTGTATAAGCGCGCTGACCGCCTGATTGCCATGAGCGTGCCGCTGCAGACCCGCCTGTGTGAGCGCACAGGAAAGCCCGCAAGTGCGGTAGCGGTCATACCCCAGTATTGTGAGGATTTTTACGCGGTGCCCCAAAAAGACGATGCGCTGCAGCAGCGGTTTGGCGGGAGGTTCAACCTGGTATTCACAGGAACCCTGACCCCCGCGCAGAGCCTTGACAAGGTGCTGCAGGCTGTGGTAAAGGCCCGCGCCGCAGGGGCAAAGACGCTGCACCTGCTGTTGGTGGGCGACGGCATGAGCCGCGAGGGTCTGCAGGCGCTGGCGGCAGAGCTGAATGACCCCGACGCTGTGACCTTTTATGGCAGCGTGCCGGCGCAGCAAGTGCCTGCGTTTACATCGCTGGCCGATGCGCTGCTGATTTCCCTGGCCGATACCCCCGATCTGGGAATGACCATTCCCGGAAAACTTGCCAGCTATATGGCGGCAGGTAAGCCTGTGGTGGCAGCTATGAACGGCGCGGGGGCCGAGGCCGTGCGGCAAAGCGGCGGCGGGCTGGTAAGCGCCGCCTGCGACGAGGACGCCCTGACCCGAAATCTGTTGACCTTGTGTGCCATGTCTGCCACGCAGCGCCAGGAGATGGGCCAAAAGGCAAAGGAATACTACGAAAAGCACTATCGGCGCGCCGAGCTTTTGCGCCGTGTGGAAACGTTTATTTTGCAGGGCAACTGAGCCGCCCTGAAAGAGAGGTACAGCCTTGGACAAAAAAATATTGGTACTGATTCCCTGCTATAACGAGGAAAGCAACATCGTGTCAACGGTGGAGCACCTGCGGGCGACCTGCCCGGAGGTGGATTTCCTTGTCATCAATGACTGCTCTACCGACGGTAGTGCGGCGCTTCTGCGCGAAAAAAACTACCCCTTCCTGGATTTGCCGGTAAACCTGGGCATCGGCGGCGGTATGCAATGCGGGTATCAGTACGCCGTGCGCAACCATTATGATGTGACTGTGCAGATGGACGGCGACGGCCAACACGACCCCGAGTATCTGCAGACCATCGTGCAGCCGGTTCTGGATAATGCGTGCGATATGTGCATCGGCAGCCGGTTTATCACCAACGAAGGGTTCCAGACCAGCTTTATGCGCCGTGTCGGCATCCGCTTTTTAAGCGGGATGATCCATATTCTGTGTGGCCGTCGCGTGTTGGATGTTACCAGCGGCTTCCGTGCCGTAAACGCAAAGCTGGCACAGTATTTCTCGCTGCATTATGCAATCGACTACCCCGAACCGGAGGCCATTTTGGCGTCCTCTCTGGTCGGTTTCCGCGTGAAGGAAGCCCCTGTTATTATGCACGAGCGTCAGGGCGGTGCTTCCAGCATCTTCGGCTTTAAGAGTGCCTATTATATGATCAAGGTATCGCTGGCGCTGATTATTGACCGCTTTTCCATCCGCAAACAAAAAGGAGGCAGACCGTGACCGGACGTTTGCAGTTGTATATGATTATCGGCGCAGTGATTTTGCTGGCCGTTATCTTCAGCCTGCTCAAGCGCGGGCTGATGAGCGTTAAGTACAGCCTTTTGTGGCTGCTTTTGGCGGTCTGCCTGGTCATTGCGGCGGCAGTGCCCTATACTGTATTTGTGCTGCGGGATATGCTGGATATCCAGATGCCCGTAAACTTGATATTCCTGCTGATGTTCTGCTTTGTGCTGGTGGTGCTGCTGTCCTTGAGCGTAGCCATTACACAGCTGGCAGAAAAATGCAAGCGGCTGACGCAGGCCAATGCCATCATGGAAAAACGGCTGCGTGATCTGGAAGATATGGTAAAGGATGGGAATCAAAAATGAGTTTGGCTCAGGTGTTTGCGGCAATTACGCCGGAGCAATTCGTTACCTACTTACAAAAAAGCGGCAGCCTTGCGGTAACTACGCTGCCCTTTCTGGTATTCTTTGCCGTGGTAGCCATCGTCAACTATGTGCTGCCCCGCGTCCTGCGCCCCTATTACCTGCTGGCGGTAAGCATCGGCTATTTCTGCTATGAACCGCAGTATCGGCCCTTACTTTGGGCATTGCTGGGGTTGGCCGGGCTTAGCTGGCTGTGCGGGCTTATTATCGGCCGTGTGCGCTGCCAGCCTGTGCGGGTGCTGGCGCTGCTGACCGCCATTGCCGGCAGTGTGGGACTGCTGTTTTACTACAAGTACTGGAACATGGCGGCGGATATTGCGGCCCGCACACCGTTGGCTGCCGTGCTGCCCCACCGCGAAAGTATCCTGGCTCCCATAGGACTGAGCTATTTTGCGCTATCGTCCCTGAGTTATCCCATTGACGTATTCAAACGGCGCTGCAAGGTCGAAAGCAATATTTTGCACTATGCGCTGTTTGTCTGCTACTTCCCTACTCTGATCACCGGCCCCATTGAGCGTTATCCTCATCTGCGTCCGCAAATCAAGAAAAGCCGTCGCTTCAGCTATAACCGCTGTGCGGGCGGTGCATTCCGTATGTTGTGGGGCTATACCAAAAAAATGGTCATTGCCGACAACCTGAACCTGTACATTTCCTCAGTGTATCAGAATGCTGCCGAGATGAGTGGCCCTAACCTGCTGGCGGCGACGCTGCTGTTTGCCGTGCGGCTGTACATGGACTTTTCAGGCTGCTGCGATATAGTGCTGGGCGCGTCCCGTATTCTGGGCTACGACCTGCTGGAAAACTTCAAGGCTCCGCTGGAGGCACGCACCTTTGGTGCAGTGTGGCGGCGCTGGCATATTTCGATGTCCGGCTGGTTTCGGGATTACGTTTATATCCCGCTGGGCGGCAGCCGCTGTTCGGTGTGGCGGCATTGTCTGAACACAATGATCGTCTTTACGGTGTCGGGCATCTGGCATGGCGCCGACTGGCGCTATATGATGTGGGGCGCTGCCTGCGGCGTGGTCTGCGTGGTAAGTATCCTGACGGCAAAGCCGCGCCAATTCCTTGCGGATCACAACCCTCTGTATAAAATGGAGTGGTTCAAGGTATTGTTCCAAACCCTTTGCGCCGACGTTTTGTTTGCGCTGGTGTTTGTGTTTTTCAACTGTGCGCTGCTGGACGTTCAGCCGTCGGTGATTTTTGCCGGGCTTACCAAGGGGTGGCACGGCATTGCCCCTGCGTTTGCCGAAATCGCCGCCTCGCTGACGGCCAGCGGTCTGGACGGACGTATGCCGGTCGTGCTGGTATTCAGTATTTTTGTGGTGTTTGCCGTTGAACATGGCGGCCGCAACGTTGCACGTTGGATCCGTGAACAACCCTGGCCGCTGCGCTGGACGTTGTACTACGCCGCTTCGGCTGCAATTCTGTTCTTTGCGGCCTTTGGGCAGTCTGCGTTCATCTACCAGAATTACTAAAGAAAGGCGGTAAATCCTATGCCGGTTAAAACCTCTACCCCACTGCCCGCACCGCCTGTAAAAATTCAGCGCGGCAAGGCAGCACCGCCGCGCACACAATATCGCACAAGCCGCAAAAAACGGCCCAAGCCCATTGTGCTACTTTTCAGAGAGCTGCTGCGCCGCATTTACTTTGGCATAAAAATCAGCTATAAAGCGCTGCTGCTGCTGCCTATCCCACTGTTTATGGTGGCGTTCAGCTATCATGTAGACCGCAGCGGTTTTTATCAGGGCGCGCTGGCACCCCGCCGTATTGTGGACTTGATGTTGGCCGGCCAGGATGTGACCAACTTTGAACAGATGGATGAGCGCGCGGTTGTTCAGCTGTATGCCCAGGACGTGCCGGAAACGCCGGAGGTCATCGGTATCGGTTCCAGCCGTGTGCTGCAATTTACCCGGGAAATCGTGGGCAGCGACAGCTTTTTCAACATGGGCGTTACCGGTGCCGATGTCCGCGACGCTATGACGAGCTACTACAAGATGGTCTGCTACGGCAAAGCCCCCAAGGTGCTTTTGTGGAGTGTGGATCCGTGGGTGTTCCATGGCGGGGAAAATTCGCTGGATGCCCGCGCCGATGCCAACCTGTACAACGAATTTTTGACCAAGGTGTTGAACATCCCCACCGACTACGAGGAGCCGATCTCCCCCGAAGCGTGGGAGGCACTGGCGGATCCTGCCTATTTTCAAGGCAACTTTGATTACTACTTAAAGAACCGCAACAGCGATACCATGGTGGATGCCGACGGCAAGGCCATTGAGTTCAACGCTGTTACAGGAAACGTTTTCGACCAGACGGCTACGGTCAAACGCTCGGACGGCAGTGTACTGTACGATGTCAATTACCGCAACCGCACACTGGATGAGGTTCGCAACGATGCGATGATCGTTCGCGATACGATCGACACGGTCCACATGATGGGCTTTGACCACCTGGACACGACGCAGGTAAAGGCTTTTGAAGCGTTTATTGACTATGCGCACGAGCAGGGCACGACGGTCGTGCTGGTATTGGCACCCTGGCATTCCTACCTGTACGATTACATGTTGACAGAGACCGAAAAGCATCAGGGTTTCTTTGATGTGGAGTTGTACGTGCGCCAATACTGTGCCGAAAACAAGATCCCGCTGTATGGCAGTTACGATCCCAGCTTGATAGAAGGGTTGGAGGAAGAGGACTTCTTCGATGGTATCCACTGCAAGGGCAGCGGTTTTGAAAAGCTGTTCCCGGGCGTACAGACGGTGCTGGAACAGATCGAAACTGACACGCTGCCGGACCCGCTGGCTTTGACACCCCGCACGGGACATGAGTTGAGCGAATAAGAGGAAAACCGTTATGTCTTTTTTGAAAAAAAGAAACCGTGTGCCATTGATTTTGGGTAAAGGCGGCTTTGGCAGACAGCTGGCCGAGTGGCTGCTGGATGAGGGCTGGGGCCGTGCGGAGTTTCTGGACGATGCCGCCCCAAACTGTGCCGGTAAGCTGCGAGATTACACAGACCCTGCCCTTTTGTGCAAGGGTCGCCCTGCCTTTGCAGCCATCGGCAACAATGTGCTGCGGGTAGAACTGCTGCAAAAGCTGGCGGCAGTTGGCTATGCTACGCCGGTATTCATCAGTAAGGCGGCTTCTGTAAGCCCCGGAGCATCGCTGGCTATGGGCTGTGTGGTGCTGCCGCAGGCTTATGTGGGAGCAAATGTACAGGCCGGTGTCGGATGCATTGTCAACGGCGGCGCCGTCGTCGACCATGATGCCGTGCTGGGAAACGGTGTCCATGTAGCACCCGGCGGCATTGTAAAGGCCGGTGCCGTTCTGCCCGATTTTGCCAAGGTAGAGTCGGGGCAGGTTGTGGTTTCCCCTTGGCAAAAGTGAAAAACCAAAAGAAACCCCGCGCTTTGCAGAGCCTGCAAGCGCGGGGTTCTCTTTTTGGAATCAGATATGTTTCAAAATTTCGTCGGTGATAGCTGTGCAGCCGACCTGGGTGCAGCCGACTGCCATCATGTCGGCGGTGCGGAACCCTGCGTCCAGGACGGCGTTCACGGCCGCCTCGATTTCATCGGCTTCGGCGGGCATCGAAAAGCTGTACCGCAGCATCATGGCGGCGGACAGGATGCAGGCGATGGGGTTTACGATATCCTGCCCGGCGATGTCGGGGGCGGAACCGTGGATGGGTTCATACAGCCCGCAGCTGCCCTGCCCCAAGGAGGAGGACGGCACCATGCCGATGCTGCCGGTGATCTCGCTGGCTTCGTCCGAGAGAATATCCCCGAACATATTCTCGGTCACAATGACATCAAACTGGGAAGGATTTTTGCAGATCTGCATGGCACAGTTGTCTACAAACATCTCGTTGTATTCGACCTCCGGGTATTCCGCTTGCAGGCGGTGCATAACGGCGCGCCACAGGCGGCTGGTATCCAGTACATTGGCCTTGTCCACACAGGTCAGCTTTTTGCGCCGTTTCATGGCAGTTTCAAAGCCGATACGCCCGATGCGCTCGATTTCATGCTCGGCGTAGGGCATTGTGTCCACGGCAACCTTTTCGCCGCCCTGCGTAAAGGTCTTATGCTCACCGAAATATACCCCGCCGATCAGCTCACGCACAACGATGAAATCGATGCCCTTGTCCACAATGCTTTTTTTCAGCGGGGAGGCATCCGCCAGCTGCGGCCAGATGCGGGCGGGACGGTTGTTGGCAAACAGCCCCATGCCGGCGCGCAGCCGCAAAAGCCCTTTTTCTGGGCGTTGATCGCCGGGCAGTCCCTCCCACTTGGGGCCGCCGATGGCACCCAGCAGCACACTGTCGGCAGCTTTGCATTTTTCCAGTTCGGCGGCGGGCAGCGGGTCCCCGAATTTGTCAATGGCCTCACCGCCCATATAGGCGCGGGTGTAGGTGAAGGTATGGCCGTATTTACCGGCAATTTTGTCCAGCACACGCACCGCCTGTGTTACAATTTCCGGGCTGGCGCAATCCCCGTAAATCAGGGCTATGTTTTTATTCATGGGCGTTTCCCTCTCAATCCTTCAGGCTGTTCATCAGGCCGCCCTTGGCAATGATTTGCTGGATAAAGGGCGGAAACGGGGCGGCTTGGAACTGCTGCCCTGTGGTTTCATCGGTGATCAGACCGGTGTCAAAGTCGATGCGCACGGTGTTGCCCTCGGCAATGGCGTCACAGGCAGCGGGACATTCCAGAATCGGCAGCCCGATATTGATGGCGTTGCGGTAGAAAATGCGGGCAAAGCTCTTGGCAATCACGCAATCAATGCCCGCCGCCTTGATGGCCACGGGGGCGTGCTCGCGCGAGGAGCCGCAACCGAAGTTTTCACCGCCGACCATGATATCCCCTGCTTTTACGCGGGAAATAAAGGTCTTGTCGATATCCTCCATGCAGTGGGCTGCCAGCTCGGCGGCGCTCTGGGTGTTTAAGTAGCGCGCCGGGATGATGACGTCGGTGTCGATATTGTCACCGTACTTAAAAACTGTTCCTTTTGCGTTCATGGCTTATACCTCCCGTGGGTCGGTGATGTAACCGGTCAGGGCGCTGGCGGCGGCGGTGGCGGGGCTGGCCAGGTAGACCTCGGAATCAACGTGCCCCATACGTCCCACAAAGTTGCGGTTGGTGGTGGAAACACAGCGCTCGCCCGCCGCCAAAATGCCCATATAACCGCCCAGGCATGGCCCGCAGGTGGGGGTGGAAACGATGCAGCCCGCATCGATAAAGGCCTCGGTATAGCCGCGCAGGATGCACTCTTTGTAGACGTCCATCGTGGCGGGAATGATAATGCCGCGCACACCCTTGGCAATCTGTTTGCCCTTCAGGATCTCGTAGGCTGCCTGCATATCCTCGATGCGGCCGTTGGTGCAGGAGCCGATGACGATCTGGTCGATTTTGATGCCCTTACCGTCCTTGGCGGGGTGGGTGTTCTCCGGCAGATGCGGGTAGCTGACGGTCGGCTCCAAGGTGGAAAGGTCTATGGTGACGGTGCGCTCGTACTCGGCATCAGGGTCGGCTTCGTACTTGACCCACGGGCGCTGACTGCGGCCCTTGAGGTAGGCCTCGGTGATTTCGTCCACCGGGAAAATGCCGTTCTTGGCACCGGCCTCAATGGCCATATTGCAGATGCAAAGGCGGTCCTCCATCGTCAGGCTCTTGATGCCCTCGCCGGTAAATTCCAGGCTCTTGTACAGCGCGCCGGAAACGCCGATCTCGCCGATGAGGTGCAAGATCACGTCCTTGCCGCAGACGGGGCGCTTCAGCGCGCCGACCAGTTCGACCTTGATGGCGGCGGGCACCTTGAACCACGCCACGCCCTTTGCCATACCGGCGGCCATATCGGTGGAGCCGACGCCGGTGGAGAAGGCTCCCACGGCACCGTAGGTGCAGGTGTGGCTGTCGGCACCGATAATGCAGTCCCCTGCCGTTACGATGCCTTTTTCGGGCAGCAGGGCATGTTCCACGCCCATCTTGCCGACATCGTAGAAGTTGAGGATGTCATACTTGTCGGCAAACTCGCGACACTGCTTGGACTGGGTTGCGCTTTTAATATCCTTGTTCGGCACAAAGTGATCCAGCACAATGTTGACGCGGGTCTTATCAAACACGGCGTCAAAGCCGGCTTTTTCAAATTCGTTGATGGCAACGGGGGTGGTGATGTCGTTGCCCAGCACAATATCCAGCCGAGCGTTGATGAGTTGGCCGGGGTACACGCAGGCCTCACCGCAGTGGGCCGCGAGGATTTTTTGGGTCATTGTCATTGCCATGGGAAAAACCTCCGCTTATCTGTTGTTGATGGCGCTTACCAAGGCGCGAATACCGGCAACGATGATGTCGGTGTGGGTGCCGCAGCCCCATGTTTCCTCACCGGATGCCCACTTCAGCCCTACATAGGAGCAGGCGCGGGAGTCGGTGTCGGAA
>USNZ01000015.1 GCA_900556255.1 uncultured Oscillospiraceae bacterium | reverse complement strand
CGACTTGAACGGACGACACCCTGATTAACAGTCAGGTGCTCTAGCGTAGTGTATCAGGTTAAGGCAAAGTATCCGTCAAAATAATTTGTTGATACGATATATTCCAATGCGGTTCTTTCGGCAAAGGAGTCCTGAAGGCCAATTTGCGACACTTCCCTGCTTTGCAAATATCCCTGCAGGCCAACGATATGAGGTTAATGTTTGACCAGCCAACGAAGCTATGGAAATCCGCCTTTTTATAAGGGTAACAATACGCTTATTGCGGCGCTGCCTTTATAATATTTTACCAAGGGACTCAGCTATGCTTAGATAAGGATAAAAATAAGGGCTGGTGCGTGCACCAGCCCTCTAAAAACAGTGACCTGTTTTTGTTCATCCTTAATAGGATACCTCAATTCCAATCGGGATGTCAATGGATTTTTCAACCACAAATATAGATTCATAACTCCTGGCCTGATGGAAACCAATCATTAATCACAGTTTTCATAAAGTGATAGGCAGATGATATGCACTCATTTGATTCGAAATAGTTGCTATGCCGTTTCATACGAATGTCGAATAAATCGTGCAATTCCTTTGTGAAATGCTCTGCTGTGCGGGGCGAAGATACAATTTTCTTGTATACATACAGCATTGCGACAAAATCATGAATCACCGGATTGGCCAGCTTTTTTTCGCGGGATGTTGTCTTTGGTCCGTTGGGAATTTGACTCACAGCGCGGCTGATGGAATAGGAGGAGTGAATCTTACGCGTATAGGGCAACCTTAAACTATTTAATAAGCAGTTGTTATGGGCAGCTGCATTCCGGAGGCACCTTACGGCATAAAGGCATTGAATGAGCCCTTTATTGTGATTCCCATACTCCCTATCATACAAGGTATAGAGCCGCACAAAGTCACCAAAGGAGAGGACTTCAATCAAATTCCAAATCGCATAATTTTCACTTTCCAGCTTTTCCACAAGATCCTTGCACATGGAATTCTTCGATTTTTCACTGATGGAATTTTTTACGCTGGAATTTTCAGAAAAGAACTTTTCGACAATTTGATAGCCATCCTCAACCGGATTTGAACTTACATCTCGAATCAGTTGTACTTTTAGGAAATGTTCAATATCTAAAGTTGCGTGTAAAATAAGCCTTCGCAAGCGCATATCTAAGGTTGAAAGCTCCATGAGATAAGAAAAGTCCAAATTATAATAATGCCCGGTCTTTGGATGAGCAATGTAATTTTTATCGAACGCTTTAACCTTAAAGAAGTATGTGCTTTCCTGCAAAAAACGCACGGCATCTTTTTCAGAACAGTGGTCAAAGGTAATCCCTTTGTTTTTCATATACGCCACTTGATCCTCTATTGTTAATTTTGGGCGATTTGCCATTTGGACTCCCTTCATTGCACTTTTACGACTACTAGGAAACCTCTGAATAAATCGTGCCCTGAGGGCTTGGCGCATATCACGCCGTCTATCGCACGCCATCCGCCGTGCCGCACACCAGATTTAATCAGAGCCTCCCTAGCTCTTTATTTTTAATTATAACTCAAAAAGCGACAAAATCAAGTTGATTATACCGTGCCAGAAAGTCGAAGGCTAGCGCCAAGCTCTCGTAAGGGAAGCCGCTCGCCTTTTTCTTTACTTCATTTTTTTTTTGGGGGGGTGATGCCTTTGCTTGCCGTATAAAACGATTTTATGTTTTTCGCCATACAATCAAGCCAAAAAGGAGAATGCCATGAAACAAAAACACATCATTGCCCTATGCGCTGTCACAACGATTGCCGTTTTGGGCGCAGTGGCCGGGACGGGGGCTTACCTGACGCACCAGACGCCGCAAACCGTCAACACGTTCGCGGTCGGTCAGCTGGAGGCAGAACTGACCGAGCCAGAGTGGGACAAGCTGCCGGATGAAGCGAAGGTGCTGTACCCCGGCAAGACGGTAGCCAAAGACCCCACGGCCTGCAACGCGGCGGAAAGCACGACCGCAGCCTATATGTACCTGCAAGTCGAGATTCCCCGCGCCAGCGTGAGAACTTATACGATTGCAGAAACCGCCAAAGCAGACGGAAGCGACGAAACAAATCAGGAGCCGACCAGCGGGGCGGGCGTTCTGGACAATGGCGGCGAACCGCACACGGTCGATCTGGTCAGTTTTCAGCCCAACGACGGCTGGAGCCTGCTGGAAGAAACTGAAACGGAGGAAACCCACACATTCATCTATGCGTATGAATCCGCCATTGCGCCCGGCGCACAGACGCCGCCGCTGTTTGACTGCGTGACCTATGCGAACGTGGTGGAGGGCGATTTGCCGCAGGGCACGGCGGTAGATATTATTTGCCGCTTGACCGCCATCCAAAGCGACTATGTGGCCGACGCCAACACCCCGCAGGATGTGTGGGCCGCCGTCATGGGAAAGGAGGTTGCTGAATCTTGAGCAAAGCAAAAAAGAATATCTTGTTCGCCGCGCTTGCGGCGCTGGCCCTGACAGTTTGTCTGGTCGGCGTCACAGGCGCTTATTTTATTGCCCAAGCATCGCGCACCAACACCCTCACGGTCGGTGAGGTGACATTTGACCCGAAAGAGGACATTCAGAACCCGGATGTTCCGGTGCAGCCGGGCAATTCGTTCATGAAGCGCCCGTATGTGGTGAACACCGGCAACCTTCCGCTGCGTCTTCGCGCCCGCGTGATTTTCTCAGATAGCGCGGCACAGGATGCCTGTACCCTCAACTACAACACCGAAAACTGGCGCTACGACGAAACGGAGGATTTCTGGTATTACGCCAAAACTTTGCAGCCGGGAGAAGATTGCCGCAATGACGCGCTGTTCGATACTGTGACATACAGCGAGAGCGCGGACGCTACGGCGCTGAATCATTACACCCTCAGCGTCTACTTTGAAGCGGTTCAGGAGGGCGGAACGTGGTGAAAAAACCGATGAAAGCGGCAGGGCCGCTGATCTTTGCCGCCGCGATTGCTGCCGCCGTGCTGATTTCCGTCAGCGGTATCCGCTGTTACGCCGTGCTGACAGGCTCCATGGAGCCTGTATTGCCCGTGGGCAGCTTGCTTGTCGTTGTGCCGATGTCGTTTGACGAACTGAAAGTCGGGCAGGACATTACCTACAAGACAGCGGGCGGCACGGTAACGCACAGAATCGTCGCCATCGACCAGGCGGCTCGGACGGTCACGACGCAGGGACTGACAAACAACGTGGCAGATACACCTGTCACGGCGGAGAACATCGTTGGGAGGGTGCAGTTGTGCCTGCCCTGGATGGGATATCCGGTCAAAATTCTGAATGACACAAAAAGGAGTTTTGCATGAGAAAAGCGAAAGAAAAGAACAAACCGCTGCTGTCTTTGGCGGCAGCAGGGCTGGCCGCTTTGCTGTTGTTCGGTATGGCGACTGCCGTGCTGGCACAAGGAACGCAGGGAAAATTTGTTGCTGACGAGTGGAGCGGCATCGCTGAAGCGGATATTGCGGAAGGTGACAGCACAAAGGATCAGGCGGAAAACCAAGCATCAACTACCCCGACACCAACGCCTGTATCGACACAGGATGAAAGCACGGCGCTTTCCGACGCAACGCCGGAAAGTGCCGAATCAAGCGAACTGACGGAAAATAAAGAAACCGACAGCGATTCCAACGCGGAAATTCCCGCTGAAGTAAGCGCCTTTTCCAATGATCTCGCCGTTGAGGAAGTCTCTCTCTACGACGCATCCGGTACCTCCGCCCAAGATGCCGTCACAAGCTGGACAGAGCTGAAATCCGCTGTCGCCTCTGCCGCAAATGGCGCTACGATCTATCTTTCCGGCGAGATCACCATCCCACTGGACGAGGTGCTGTCCGTCAGCAAAAATCTGCGTCTGGTCGGCACCGGGAGTGCCCAATACACCAACACCGTCGGCGTGGGCAGTGAAACCGTTGCGCAGGGCTACACCTACACCCAAAACGCCAGCCTGCGGATGGGCGACGCCAGCGGTGTACAGACCGACCATGACAACGTTATGATTTATATTTCCGGCGGCACGACGCTGGAAATTGAGAACGTCTTCCTCAATGGCAATAACAACTGCGAGAACGTCGTTTACACCGAAGGCACAGACAGCAAAATCAGCCTGCAAAACTGTACCGTGGGTTACGGAAACGACAACGGTATTCTGCTGAACCCCGGCCAGGCCGAGATCAATGGCTCGCTGGTGTTCAACAATGGCGAATATGCGGGCGACGGAACCGCGCTGTATCGCTTTGAGAACGGTTCGGCTGTTCTTTCCGGCAATGTGCGCTCACAGGGCCTTGGCGGCGGTGGGCTGACCTGTGCCGCCGGTTCCCATGTGCAGGCAGCGGCCAGCTCTTTTGTGTGGAACAAAACCTCCGGCTTTGACATCCCCGAAGCCGACAGCTCCGCCAGCGCGGAAAACTGCTTCTTCTGGGGCAACGGCTGGACGGGCGCAAATGTGCGCTCGAACAGCGTTATGACCCTGACCGGCTGCCAGGTGGAGAACAACGGCTACAACACCGCCAATCTCCTGACGACAGACGGGGACACCGCTTCCAACACCTTCCCCGGCTTGGACGTACAAGGCGCAGGCACGATGAAAATCAGCCATTGCGGTATTTTGAACAATGCGGGCAACGGCGTGCAGTGCTACCCTGACAGCAAGACTTATTTGTACGGCTGGAACCATATCTACGCAAACGGGATCAACGGCGTTTACACCCAGGGGCAACTGTGGATCGGCAAGGCCGCGGATTCCGCGAACGGCGACGAAACGACCGCCGTGTACAATAACGCCGCGGACGGCGTCCACACGGACGGCGGCACTGTGCAGGGCGATCACCTGAACTGCTACGGCAACAGCTATTCCGGCATCAGCGCGATGAAAAATGAATCGCTGGACCAGACGGCAACGCTTGAACTGACCGCGCCGGTCACATCGCACGAAAACGGCCACAGCGGGCTGTACCTGAAAGGTGGAACCAAGGCAACGGTATCCGGCGGCAGTTTTACCGAAAACGGCGCGGAACACGCGGAAATCTACGCGGGAAGCGGAACAGACACGACACTCAAGGACGGCGTCGAAGTGAAAACTTCCGCCGACAAAACCCTGCAAAATTCCGGCCTGCGCATCGCGGTGATGCTGGACGGCGTCGATGTGTTCCGCACCGATTCAACATTGCAGATTCCCGCCGGTGACAGCATCCATCTGAAACAGGATGCGGACGTTGTCACCTGGAACGGCGGAACACGGGAACAGCTTGGCGTGACCTGCGAGAACCCGTGGCTGGGGCGGACGATCATCCAGTCGGACACGGCGGTGCTGGATTGGGAAAATAGCCGGGAATCCAACAACGCCCAGACGGCGGAGCAGCACCCGGAGAACGGAATTGACACCAACGTATACTATACCGCTATTGAGGACGCCTATTTCGGCATGAAAAACTCCGACGCGCATGATGTTTGGTTGTCCTACAAATCGAATTATCGCTATTATTACAATCACGACGCTGCGGCGGGCACCGCGCTGACCGTGGACGGCATCGACAGCGGGGAACTGCTGGGCACAGTGCGCAAGTTCTACGGCATCACGGCGGATGTGACGGCACCGACCGATGTGGACGATACCGCGCCCTACTACATTTGTTCAGCGAATGCCGGGCACAGCGCCGCCGTGCAGACCCACTGCTTTGCGGATTGGCTGCTGGACGCCAAAACCTACGCGGACGGCGTGACGACACTGCAAGGCGGCGCAGCCTTGCAGGATATTACGATAAACGACGACGGCGGCAGCATTTTGGGCAGCTATGGCAACCACAAAACCGTAACAGCGGAGCCTGCCGTTCTTTCGTATTATGCGGGCTGGCAGGCTGCCATGACCTACGATCTGGACGGCGGAACGCTGAACGGCGCGCAGAACGGCTTTTCCGAAACCAAGCACAACGGCCAGGGTTACACCGTGCAGGCCGAACCGCAGAAGGAGGGCTACCGCTTCCTTGGCTGGAAGGCCACGCAGAGTTGGAACGGCGAAACCGCCCTGACAGACGGTCTGCTGGCTGCGGGAACTTCCTACGCCAACGACTATGACACGACCTTTACCGCACAGTGGAAGAGGATCAATTTTACCCTGAAGGCCATTGCGGTGAACGGGACGCCGGACATTGGGCAGGCGGTATCCGACAACATAACGAGCGAAAGCGACGGGACGACCCAGACCAAAACGGAAAGCGAAGTACCTTTGGGAGAGAGCCGAGCAGTGACATATGCCCCGCTGGCAAGCGGCAATTACCTTTTGAGTGGCATCTATCTGGACGAGGATGCCGAAAAAATGCAGAACAATCTGGCGAAAAAATACCCGCAGAATATTGAGTTTGCGGACATCGACGCTGACCACACCGTCAAGGCGGTGTATGTGCCGGTAGACGCGCCGACCAAGACCGTGATGGATGAAGCGGGAAACGACCTGAATGGCGGCACGGTGCGGGCCGGGGATACGCTGGTGTACACCGTGACGTGCTGCAATCCGGCCGACGTGGCAAAGACCGTGACGATCACCGATGCAATCCCCGAAGGAACCGAGTTGGTGGAAAATTCCATCACGGAGAACGGCGCGGAAAACAACGGAAAGATTGTATGGACGCTGGAAATTCCCACGCAGTCGGAAGCAAGAGTTTCCTTCACGGTGCGGGTGCAATCGGTTGTCATGGGCAACTCCGTGAGCAACAGGGCGTCGGTGCAGTACCGCGAGGATAAAATTACTCTGCCGACCGATGAAGTGACAACGAACGTCGAGCCGGGCAAGATCACCGTGACCAAGAAGCTGCCCGCATCCGATCTGCTGGCCGCGCACGGCGCGCCGGTGTTTACGTTCACGCTGACGGACGCCAAGGGCCGGGTGCAGCGGCAGAGTGTGCAGCTTTCGCTCGATGCCGAGCCGGACGAGAACGGCGATGTCTGCGCCAGTGTGACCTTCACGGGGCTTTCGGGCGGCGTTTACACCGTCATCGAGAGCCAGACCGCCTGCCATGCACTGGTGCAGTTTGAGGATGCCGAGAACGGCACGGCGAAAGCCGACTGTGCGGTGCTGGAACTGACCGGCTGCCGCGCATCGGCCAGCGTGACGGCGCGGAATGTGCGCCAAAGCTGGGCGGAGGACCGCGACTGCGCGCTGATCGTGAATGAAATTACCCCGAAGCAGGATAATTCATAAAGAATGGGAGGACGATAATTTGAAAAAACAGGTAAAAATCGGGCTTGGCGCGGCAGCACTGGCCCTGGCGGCGGCGCTGTGCGCGGGCGGAACGCTGGCGGGCTGGCGCACGTCAAGCACCGTGACCAACCACATTTCCACTGCCACAGTGCAGGGCATCGTCGAGGAAAAATACGAGCAGGGGCAGACGATCACGCCGGGGCAGACGGTCGAAAAGTGCGTCTGGGTGAAAAATACCGGCACAGCCAGCTCCCTTGTGCGGGCCAAAGTGGTGATTGATTGGGATGACGAAACAGCGGCAGACATGGACGCCACCGATTGCGTGTTCCCCGCCTATAACACCGCCGACTGGACGCAGGGCGAGGACGGCTACTGGTACTACAACGACATTGTGGAACCGAACCAATGCAGTACGGCGCTGTTTGAATCTTTCACGGTTTCCCCGAATCTGACAAACGAGTTGGCGGGCCGCACCGGGCACATTGGGGTGACGATGGAGCTGTTGCAGGCCAGCGGCGACAGCCCCACGCTGTGGGGACGCACCTGGTCGGCCTACCGCCGTACACCGGACGCAGTGGCGGCCAAGACGCAGACGGCGCATATTCGCTTTACCTACGATGAGAATGGTGGGCTGATCGAATACCCGGACGGGCAGCTGTTTTTGGATTTCCAGAATCTTTGCCCCGGTGAGACCCGCAGCCAGTTGGTTGCCATCGACTATACAGCCCGCAACGATTCCGATGCCGCGTGTTCGCTGTGGCTTCGCGCCGCATTGGCGGACAACAACAAACTGGGTGCAGAAACTGAGGAAAAAATCTGGAAGCTGCTCAAACAATATGCTGTGATTACGGTGACTGGCCCGGACAACGAAACCCTATACAGCGGCCCCGTGTGGGGCAATCTGGACACCGACACCAACACCATGCGCAATGATTTGCCGCTGGGACGTTACAGCGGAACCGGCACGGCCCACCTGAACCTGACGCTGACGCTTGACCAGAATATGCCGGAGGAATTGCAGGGGTTGCTCGGCTATGTGGACTGGACGCTGACCGCCGCGCAGGAAAGCGCGCCCACGGTGCTGGTCAGATACTTCCCGCAGACGGGCATCCCGGAAAGGTGATCGGGAAGGTGAGCAGATGCAAAGCAAAAGGAAGAACGTAGACAAGCGGAAAATTTTCCTTTGGTGTGCGGCGGCAGGCATTGTCCTGTGCGCCGTTTTGTTTTGCCTTTGGCACAACCGCACAGCGCTGGCAGAACAGCGTGTGGAAAGGGCGCTGTCCGTCACGGTGTCCCAGCCGGAGCCGCGTCTGGCGCAGGAGGACAACACGGAAACCGGCGCGTGGATCACCGTGCCCGGCACCAACATCGATGCCCCGGTGCAGCAGGCGTCCGACAACGACTATTACCTGCGCCGCGACACCGCGGGCAATGCCGATGTCCACGGCTGCGTTTTTGCCGACTATGCGTGTGATTTGAACAGCACCAGCCTTTCCCGCAACCTTGTGCTCTACGGCCACACCTTCGAGGACGGCTATGAGGGCGGGTTCAAGGCGCTGCACAATTACGAGCAGGACAGCTTTGCCGAAGAACATCCTTACATTTATCTCTCGCTGCCCGACGCTGCCCTGACCTACCGCGTTGTCAGCGCCGGGGTGTGCAGTGCGGCGGATGACCGGGACTGCATCGAGCCGAACCCGGATGATGCGGCCTTCGCGCAGATTCTGGCAAAGGCAGCCGCGCGCAATACGCTGGACAACGGGGAAACGCTGAACCTGACCGACCACATTCTGACCCTCTCCACCTGCACCGGCGAATCCGACACACGCTATTTGGTGGTAGCCAAACTGGTGGATGCGGTGAAAAAATAAAAAGGAAGAGAGTGGATAAGGAAGCAAATTTGCTTTGCGCGGGCGGGCCGCCCTGATTTTGAAAAGGCGAAACGCCACGGGAGAAGTGTACCCATTTTTAGGGCCAGGTTTTGCACTCCGCTGCCGGTATTGCCGATGGCCGGGTGCTTGGCCTCTTTCCCCCTCTCACACTCTCCCCCTAACTCTTACTTACCGGCTGGGAGGAAAGTTTCACTGCAAGGCCGTCGATTTCTTCCCAGCCGGTTTTTGTATAGGAGCCTTTCCACCGCAAAAGCATTGCAAAAAAGACATCTCAACAACGAAAGAGAGGCAAAACATGATCATCGGAATCGACCACGGATACTACGCCATCAAGACGCGGCATTGTTCCTTCCCGGCCGGTCTGACCTGCTACGGCAGCCACGAGCCGTACACGCGGCAGAGTGTGCTGGAGGTGGACGGACAGTTTTACGTCTGCGGCACGGGGCGCCAGCCGGTGCGCTGCGACAAGACCGAGAACGACACCTACTACCTGCTGACGCTCGCGGCGTTGGCACAGGAAATCAAAATGCGCGGCGCACCAAACGAGAGTTCGGTTAAAATTGCAGCAGGGCTACCGCTGACAAGCTTTGGCCGGGACAAGCCAAAATTTCGGCAATACCTGCTCCGCTCCCAGCCGGTCCTGTTCCGATTCGAGGGCACAGAATACAAGATCGCCGTTGAGGATGTGGCACTGTTCCCGCAGGGCTACGCCGCGCTGCTGACAGACCCCGACCTGCTGCTGGATGAGCCGTCCTTGCTGCTCATGGACATCGGCGGATGGACGGTGGATCTCATGCGGATCGACAACGCCCGCCCCGTGGCGGAGACCGCGCACAGCCTGGAATTCGGCATGATCCGCTGCATCGATGCTGTGCGTGAGCAGGTGCGGCGCGAAACAGGGCTTTCCCTGACCGACGCGCAGATTGAGCAGATGCTGGCGGGCGGGCCTTGCGCCCTGGGCGATTCTGTGCGTGAGATCGTGCGGCAGCAAGGCCGCGCCTACACCGAACGGCTGTTCGCGTTGGTGACCGAAGCGGGATTTGACCTGCGCGCCCTGCCCACGGTCATGCTGGGCGGCGGCGCGGGGATCGTGCAGCGCCACGTCGGCCCCAAAGACGGCCTGTGCCGCGCGATGTTCCTGCCGGATGACAAGGTGAACGCGGTCGGATTCGAGCGCGCGTTGGCGCAGCTTTCGGGCCGTGTGAGCGAGGGGTGAACCGGCCGCCGCGGCCGCAATTCGTATTCCGCCCCAATCTGCGCTGCGAAGATGACCGCCGCGCGTGGCAGCTTTTGCAGGCCGCCCCGGACGGAAACCGCAAGGCGCTCATCGTCCGCGCCCTGCTGCAAAGCGAGCAGGAACACCGGCTGGAGGAAACGGTGCGCAGGGCCGTTCGGGAGGAACTGGAAAAAGCGCAAATCGCTTTTGCCGCCCCGCCACCGCAAGACGGCAAAGGAATCCCAAAGGCGGCGTTGGATTTTTTAGCAACATTGTAATCAAAATCGAGGGGAGTGGTTCCCATGCAGTAATCAAGCGGGCTCAAACCAGGCTGTGCGGATTGTTGCTTCTGCTTGCATTCAGATGCAATTCGCAATGAAATATCGTTGGTTCTGGTGATAGCTTTGCCGCTTGCTTTGCGGTATGCTTTGGTTGCTTCCCAAAAGCGTACCTGCACACTGAAAGGAGTCAACATGAGCAAACTGACCGTCACCCTGCCGGATGACCTGCACCAGCAGATCAGGCTGGAACTGGAACGACAGGGCATCACCACCGCGCAATTCATTGAACTGGCCGTACACAACTTTTTTGAGCAGCAGAAAGAAGGCGTCCACATGGCAACACGAACCATGGCATTTCAGGTATCCGAGGAACTGTTCCAGCGCATCAAGGAATATCTCGCCCGCTTCGAGCAGGTCTATCACCGCAAGCTGACGCAAAAGGAATTTGTTGTCAGCCTGATCGAAAGCGCGCTGGCCGACGCCGACGAAGAATTCGAGGCAGCCTTGGCTGCGCAGCGATCCGACGAAAGCAACGCGTTGGGCGATGAGGCGGAGCCAGACAAGAGCATGGTAAATGCGGAAATCACTGAAAACGCCGAACGCACCGAAGCATCCGAGGAAGTTCCACCAAGCGAGGATAGCGCTGATCCGGACGCATAGAACCGAATCATACATTTAGTCTGTACAGTTGACATTTAACGACCGTGCAGGCTTTTTCTTCTTTTTTTTTTTGGGGGGGGTGATATTAAAACCATTCGCTATTTAGATATGTTCGCCGGCATTGGAGGCTTCCGCGAGGGGCTGACCCGTGCCGGCGATTTTGTCTGCGTGGGACACTGCGAGATCGACAAACACGCCGACCGCAGCTACCGCGCCCTGTTTGACATGGAGGGAGAGTGGTTCCTTGACGATATCCGAAAAGCAGACCCCGCCGACCTGCCCGACTTCGACCTGCTCTGCGGCGGATTTCCTTGCCAGAGCTTCAGCATTGCCGGAAGCCGCGGCGGATTCGACGACCCAAGGGGCACCTTGTTCTTTGAGCTTGCCCGACTGGCTGAAGCCCGGCACCCTAAGTACTGGCTGGCTGAAAATGTTCCCGGCCTGCTCGACCATGACGGCGGGCGGACATTTGCGGCCATCCTGCGCGAAATGGAAAAGCTGGGGTATTTTGTCGAATGGCAGGTTCTTAACAGCGCAGATTTCGGTGTACCGCAGGCAAGAAAGCGCGTGTACCTTATCGGATATCTTGATGAACGATGTCGAGGAAAAATATTTCCTTTCACCGAGGGAGCAGGCGCTCCTGCTGTACAGCCCCGGCCAGCCGAAGCCGCCGCGCAGATCAAATGCGCGACCAAAAAAGGCTACCA
>USNZ01000014.1 GCA_900556255.1 uncultured Oscillospiraceae bacterium | reverse complement strand
TCAGGGCAATGACGCTTTCGGGCACGCCCAGCGCCTGTGCGATCAGGGTGCCGTTGTCAACCAGCAGGTTGGCACCCACGGCAATCAGCGCCGCACCCACGACCAACAGCAGCAGCGTCTTGGACAGCGGCATTTCCTCGGTTTCCTCGGCAGGTTCCTCGACGGGTGTGTTTTTCATCTGCTTGACGTTGACGACCATGTAGGCCACGAACATGGCCAGCATCACAAGGCCCATTACGCGGGTAAAGCGGCCCATGACGTAGGCGGCAAAGCAGTAGATGGCGGCCGCCGCAAAGAAGAAGGCGACGGGGGTGCGCAGGGTCTTGGGATCCACCTTGCCGGGACGCACCGCAATGGTGATGGCGGCAATCAGCGCGGCATTGCAGATGACCGAGCCGATGGCGTTGCCGTAGGCGATTTCGCCGTGGCCGGACAGCGCCGACATGGTGGAGACCATGACCTCCGGCAGGGTGGTGCCGATGGACACGACCGTCGCGCCGATCAGCAGCTCCGGCAGGTGAAAGCGGCGGGCCAGGCTGGAAGCGCCGTCAACGAACCAGTCGCCGCCTTTGATCAAAAACAACAGACCTACGATGAATAACAGAACAGGTACGAGCATGAAGAATCCTCCGTTTGATAATTTATCTTGTCTGTGCAGGTTCGTCATCCGTGCGGAAGGACTTCAGCACACGCAATGCCAAGGGCAGCGCCAGAAGAAAGCTGAACACGTCCGCGACGGATTGCGCGATCTGCACACCGAACAACCCGAAATATTGCGGCAGAAAAAACACCGCAGGTATGAAGAAAAGCCCCTGCCGCGAGGCTGCGACCAGCGATGCCTGCCCGGCATAGCCGATGGTTTGCAGCATCATGTTGGTCAGGATGATCCAGATGGCCAGCAGCAGCGTGATGACCTGTGCGCGCAGTGCCACGGCGCCGATTTCCACGACCTTGGGGTCGTTGCGGAACAGCGCGATAATTTGCGGCGCAAACACCATGCCCAGCAGGGAAAGAACGCCCACCGTCGCGCAGCCCAGCTTGAGGCAGAAATAGAACGCCTCGCGCACACGGGATTTTTTGCCCGCGCCGAAGTTGGTGCCGCAGACGGGCTGGAACCCCTGCCCGAAACCGATCAGCGCCGAGCCGGCGAACATCGTAATGCGCCCGACAACGCTCATGGCGGCGATGGCGGCGTCGGCATCGGCCCCGCCGAACGCGCCGGCCGAGAAGTTCAGCACAACGGTGGCGATGCTGCCCATGCCCTGGCGGCACAGTGACGGTACACCGCCGTTGAAGATGGCGGCAAAATAATGTGCCTTGGGGGTAAAGCGGCTCCACTTGATTTTGATGGCCGCCTGTTTTTGGGTGAGCACCAGCAGCGCCGCAAAGCTGACAAACTGGCTGATGACGGTAGCCAGCGCGGCACCCGCAACGCCCATGTCAAGGGCGAAGATGAACAGCGGGTCCAGCGCGACGTTGAGCACCGCGCCCAGCGCAATGCCGACCATGGCCAGCGAGGCGCTGCCCTGGAACCGCAGCTGGTTGTTCAGCACGAAAGAACCCATAATAAACGGTGCACCGATAAAAATCAGGCGCAGATACTGGACGGTGTAGGGCAGGATCGTATCGGTGGAGCCGAGCAGGCGGGAAATCGGCGTGATGAACGCCACGCCCAGCACAGCCAGCACGCAGCCGCAGAACACCGACGAAAAAAAGGAGGTGGCGGCCATGCGCTCGGCGTTTTCGTACTCCCGCGCGCCGAGCTTGCGGGAGATATAGTTGCCGGAGCCGTGGCCGAAGAAAAAGCTGACGGCCTGCAGCAGCGCCATGGCCGAGAACGAGACACCTACGGCGGCGGTGGATTGGGTGTTGAGCTGCCCGACAAAGGCGGTATCGACCATGTTGTACAGGCTGGTGACCAGCATACTGATGACGGTGGGCAGCGAAAGCTCTAAAATCAGGCCGGGGATCGGTGCCTCGGTGAGGTGGCGGACGCGATCCTCGGCAGTCATGGAGGAAATTTTCATAAGGGGAGAGCTACCTTTCTGTGGAAATGGAGCGTGCAAATTGCAAATAAGAAATAGGAAATAAGAGATAATAAATAATAAATAATAAATAGGGTGTGCCGCCCGCGGCGGCACGTTTTTATAAAAAGGCAACAATTTATAAAAGGGCAACAAGAATTTTGTTTGCGCCCAAGGCGCAAACACCACCTTTTTTATTATTTCTTATTTATTCTTTATTATTTAAGGAACTGCGTGCCTTACCGCCGGCGCTTACCTAAAAACAGGTAGTATCCCGCCCAGTCCAGCTTGCCGAAAAGCCACGATTTTCCGTGGAATTTGGAGCAGTACAGGGCGTTCAGCAAAAGACGGCTGCGCCACAGGCAGGGCAGATAATAGGGCGAGTAGCTTTTTTCGGCCTTTAGGGTGCGCAAAAGCCCGCGCAGCCACGGCTCGCGCAGGACCTCGGCCATTTTGCGGCGGCGCACGGCGGGGACGGCGGGGTCGCGGTGCAGGATATCGGCCGCGCCCTCGGCGTAGACGCGCAGCTCGGCGCGGTGCAGGGGAAGCAGATCCTCGGCGGGGGCGTGCAGCGCCTCGGCCATGGCGTTCAGCTTGCTGAAATGCTGCACCCACACGGGGCAGTAATCGGTGTGATATCGGTGCGAAAGCGAACCGCCGCTGCTGCAATCGTAAAAGGTCAGCGGCGCGGTCAGCTGCCGAAAATGCCACTGCGGCCGCCGCGTTTGCAGCAGAGCAACATAGTCCAGTACAAACTGTAAATCCTCGCCCAAAGTAAACGCTTTGTTAAATTGCAGCGTCTGCGCCAACGCCGTGCGGTAGAGCTTGTTCCACGGCATGGCCAGGTAACAGTCCAGCCAAAGGCGCGCCAGCGCGGCAGGGGGCAGGGCGGCACCGTCCTGGGTTACGGGTGCGGGGTCGGCGGCATCGGTGGTGTAGTTCCACACCACAAAAGCATCGGGGTCGGCGCGCTGGGCGGCCAGTGCGGCTTGCAGGGCGTTGGGGCGCAGGGCGTCATCGGAGTCTAAAAACACCAAAAACTCGCTGTCCGCCAGCGCCATGCCGTTGTTGCGCGCCATTGAAACGCCCAGATCCTCCTGATGCAGCACCCGCACACGGGGATCCTTGGCGGCCCAGGCGTCGCACAAAGCGCCGCTGTTGTCGGGACTGCCGTCGTTGACCAGCACACATTGCAGCCCGCCCGGTACCTGTTGGCTCAAAACGCTTTCCACACAGCGGTCCAGCGTGGCGGCGGCCTTGTACACGGGCACGACCACACAGACGGAGGCTTGGCTCATGATGCGGCTCCTTTCTGTAAAACGGCGTGTACCAGCGCGACAAAATCGCGGTAGTAATTTTCGGGTGAATACTGCTGTGCGGCGGCGGCACCGGCGGCGGCCATGGCGGCGCGGCGGGCGGCATCGCCCCGCAGGGCGGTGATGCCTGCGGCAAGGTCACGGGGTAAATCGGGCGTAATATCGACAAAATACGGCGAGGCGGCGCGGATATATTCCGGCATACCGCCGCTGCGGGTTGCCAGCAGCGGCAGCCCGCAGGCCATCGCCTCCACGGGCACAAGGCCGGCCGGCTCCTGCCAGGTGCTGGGCACACAGGCCAGATCGGCCAGGCGGTAGTAGGCGGGCAGTTCCTCGTTGGGGATAAAGCCCGTAAAACGCACACGATCCCCCAGCGCGGCCGCGCGGGTCTGCAGTGCCTGCAAAAAGGGACTGTCGGCGGTTTTGGCAAAAAACGGGCTGCCGATGATCAGCAGCTTTACGGTGGGGTCATCCAGCAGCGCCAGAGCCTCCAGCAGTTCGGCAATGCCTTTTTCGGGCTGCAGGCGGCCGCAGAACACAACGACAAAATCCGTTGCGGCAAAGCCGAAACGGGCGCGCAGCGCATCATCGCGAGGGGCGGGGCAAAAGCGCGCCGTGTCGATGCAGTTGCGCAGCACATAGGCGTTTTGCGGCGGCAGGGCGGAGGTTTGCAGATAGCGGTCGCGCACAAACTCGCTGATGGCCGCCACGCCCCCGTAGATTCGGTCAACGGCGGGGGAGGCGGCTGTTTCGCCATGCAGATGCGCCAGTGTGCGCCAACGCCCGAAATGTCGGCTGAGGGCGCTTGCCTGCAGCAGGTCGCCCCCCTCGGCAAAAATCAGATCCGGATGTATTTTTTTGCGTATCAGCGTCAGTAACAGCACTTGATACCACGGCTGCCACGGCGGCGGGGTTACGCCCAAAAGCCGCTGCACTGCGTTTAGCGGCAGCCAGCGGCGGCGGCCCGGCGGTACGGGCAGGTACAACATGTGATTGTGCTGCCAGTCTGCGGCGGCTGCCATGGCGGCGGCATCGGGTACGGCGGCGCAGTACAGTTCCAGCTCGCCGCGGCGCTCGTTTTCACGCAGCAGGTGGGTCAGCAGGGTTTCCACGGCACCGCCCTGCACGGCGGGCACCGGAAGATCCGGCGGCGGCACCAGCAGTACGCGGGGCACATCGGGCACGGTGTGCGGCATGGTTCAATCCTTTTTAAGCGGGCAAAGGCTTTCGGCGCTCATCATGCTCCAGCGCGCGGCGCTCAGCTTGTCCGACAGTTTCATCGCGCGGCAGTTGGGCAGGCAATCCAAAAGACCCTGCATCACGAACTGCTGCTTGCTGATCGCCTTGACCAGCTCGGGGGTGGGGTTCTGGCGGATGCGCCCGCACAGGATCATATACCGCCGCCAGCAGGCTGCGTAGGCGGCGTCGATCAACTCGGGCGCGGTGTCCTTTTCGACATAAAAGCGGTAGCGGTCCACCAGACCATCCACGGCATCAAAACTTTCGGGCCGCAGACTGGACAGCATAATGCTGCCGTTGCGGTTGCGGTAGTTGTACAAAATTTTGTCCACGCAGACGACCTTGTCGCAGCGCCAGAACAGGCGGTGTGCCACAAAGTCGTCCTCGTGCAGACGGCCTTCGGGGTAGTGCAGCAGCTTCCACACCTCGGCGCGGTAGAGTTTGTTCCACGCTACCGTGTAGACGGTGCCGTCCTCGGAGAAAAAGTCCTGCAGCAGTTCCTTGCCGCAGAAAACCCCCTCCGCCACGGGGTGGGTGGTTTCCTTCGGTTCGTAGGAGGAACCGTCCTCCCGCACATCCTCAACGGCGCAAAGTGACATATAGGCGTCGTTTTCCTCACACGCGGTGTACAGAGTCTGCAAAAAGCCGGGGCAGATGCGGTCGTCTGCGTCCACAAAGGCATAATAGCGTCCTTGGGCAATGTCGATGCCGGTGTTGCGGGCAGCCGAAAGCCCGGCGTTTTCCTGATGGATCACCTTGACGCGGGGATCCTTGGCGGCAAAGGCATCGCAGACCTCGGCACAGCCGTCGGTGGAGCCGTCGTCGATCAGAAGTACCTCAAAGGGTACGTTGACCTGCTGTTCCAGAATGGAGTTGACGCACTCGGTCAGCCAGGGCTTTACATTATAAATCGGTACGACCACGCTGATCTCAAAACGATCCATGGGTTATTTCCCCTCCTTTTTATCAACCATGCGTCCCCAGGCCACAGCGGCCCGGTAGAATACCGTGGGCGAAAGGCAGAACGCCGCAAGACGCAGCTTTTCGCCCGCGGGCAGCAGCGCTGTGCCCAGCAGACGGGGCAGCAGCGCGTTCAGATGCTTTTTGTGGGGCGCAAACAGGGGCTTCAGCTCCTGCTGGGTGCCTGCCGCCCCGCACTGCACCCAAAAAACATAGTAGATGCGCCAGTACCGCACAGCTGCCCAGGAGGCGTAGCCCGGGCGGGGCGCGGTTTTGTCAAAGTAGGTAAACCAGTCCCAATACATACGCAGATCGTCCAGCTTGCGGGGGTTGAAACCGTTTTTTGCCGTGGTGATCTGCCCGGCGCGGGAACGGTAATGGTACAGGATATCGGGTAGGCAGCAGCATTGCTCGCCCTCAAATACACGGTGCAGCACACTGGCATCGTCCCCGAAAAACATCGTTTCGTCGTACAAAACGCCCTTGTCGCGGAAGGTGCGGATATCAAACAGCTTGTTCCAGCTCAAGGGTCCGTAAAAGCTGCCGGTCTTAAAGGCATCCAGCAAAAGCTCCTGTGCGTCCCGTGTGCCGTAACCGCCGCTGAACCCCACCACCAAGCCGGGGATGGTTTGATCCTGCTCGTCAATGGTGCCGCCGCAGCAGGCTGCAATACGCGCACCGGAGCTGTTAATGGCGTTGAGCAGGGTTTCGTACATGGTCGGCTCGATCAAATCATCGGAGTCCACAAAGCCCACATAGTCGCCCCGGGCGTTTTTCAGCCCGACGTTGCTGGCGGAGGCGGGACCGCCGTTGGGCTTGTGGAACACACGGATGCGCGGATCCAGCTTGGCAAGCTCGTCGCACAGTTCACCGCAGCCGTTGGGGCTGCCGTCCTCGACCAAAAGCAGCTCGAAGTCGGTAAAGGTCTGTGCCAAAATGCTTTGCACGGTTTTGGGCAGGTAGTCTTTGGCATCATACACGTTGGTGATGATACTGATTTTGGGGTGTGTTGTGCTCATAAAAGACTCCCTTGCAGAATGTTGATATTTACAGTATACACGAAATCGCAGAAAAAGGGTAGAAGATTTGTGAATTTCCCGCAAATTTTACCGATGCAGACAGCGCAGCAGAATACTGCGGCGGGACTTGGCGGGTTGTGCGGGCGCTGCGGGGGTTCGCACAAGCGGCTGCTGCAGCAGGGCCAGGCGCACAGGCTGCGGCAGGGCGGTCAGGGGCAGGGGCGTACCGCTGCCGAACTGCGTTTGCAGGGCGATCTCGCGCCGATACAGCTTACCCCCGGCGCGGCAAAGGTCAGGGCAGAGTGCGGCGTCGGGCACGGCGGTGTACAGTCGGCACAGGCCGTCCCCGGCGGGGGCGTGACCGCCCACGGCAAACTGCCCCGCACAGACGTCGGCACGGCAGGCCAGCAGGTGGGTCAGCAGCGTGGCGACGGCATCGGGGCAAAGGGCGTCGCCGGCGTCCAGAAACAGCAGGTAGTCGCCCTGCGCCGCATCCAGGGCGGCGGCCGGGTCGGCGTTCGGCGCGGTCTGTACGGTGCGCAGCTCAGGATGGGCGGTGCAAAAATTCCGCAGAGGGGCAGAGATCGTGCTGCCCGCCGCCAGGATCTCCAGCGGACGCCAGGTTTGCGCCAACGCAGACAGCACGGCGGGCTTGGCGGCCGTGTCGGGATGCAGGGGCAAAAGTATGCTGACCAGAGGGGCACTCATAGATAGTCCTTTCGTTTTGGGGACGATGTGTGGGGGTTACAAAAAACGCTGCTTGGCCAGGGTGTAGGCGGCCAAAAAACCGGGCAGACGGTAGGTAAGGCCCAGACGATAAGGCAGGGACAGCAGACGGTGGGGGTCATTCTGCAGGCGTGTGCGCAGTGCGGCGCGGGCGTCGGGGTCGGACAAAATTTCGGCAAACAGGGCACGGCGCTCGGCAAAAGGCATCGTGCCGCGGCAGCCCGTCAGCAGACCGTACTGGTTCAGACAGGCGTGCAGGCGGCCGGTTTTTGCGTAGGGCGCGGGGTCGATGCCGTGCTGCCGCAGCAGACGCTCCAATTCGGGGCGGGTGACGGCCTCCGCCTGCAAAAGATCCCCGCGCAGGCGGCGGGACAGGCTGCCCTGCCGCACGTCGTGCTGGCAGTAATAGCAGCCCTGCAAAAAGTAGGTGGCGCTGTTCTTTTGCAGAAATTGCAGGTTGAACAGAACGTCCTCGTTGATTTTCAGTGCCTCGTTAAAGCGCAGCGTGCCGATGTCGCGGTGGCGGTAGAGCTTCATGCAGGGGGAGGACAGCAGCCCATGCCCGAACAGCAGGGGAAACAGTGCCGTGCCCAGGGCGGGCAAATCGGCAAAGGCCCCGATGGGCAACTGCCCGGCGCAGGTGATACCCGAATCGGCGCGAAAACCAAACAGCACCATGCCGCAGGCCGGCGGTACGTCGGCTGTGTTCAGCTCCTGCCACAGGCCGGGAAACAGCTCGTCGTCGGCGTCCGCAAACATCAGCCAATCGACGTTGGGCACGGCGTCCAGCCCTGTGTTGCGGGCGGCGGAGGCCCCGCCGTTGGGGCGCTGCAGCACACGGATGCGTTCATCCTGCGCGGCCAGGGCGCGGCAGACCGAAAGGGTATCGTCCCCGCTGCCGTCATCGACCAAAATAAGCTGCAAATCAGACGGTGCACCGTCTAAAATGCTGTGTACGGCACGCGGCAGCGTGTCGGCACAGCGGTAGCAGGGCACAACGACGGCTGTGTTGGTAAGCGTCATCGGCACACCCCCGTGATATCCGTGTAAATCTTCCACAGCGTCAGGGCATTGACGCGCGGGTCATGGGTTTTCAGGGCGCGGGCGCGGGCAGCTTGACCCAGGGCTGCGCCGCCGTCGGGGCTTTGCAGCACCCGCAGAATGGCGGCAGAAAGGGCGTCGGCGTCGGTGGCTTTGCCGTAGACCAGCCCCTCGCGCCCGTCGGTGAGCATATCGGGGATGCCCCCCGCGTTGCTGACCACGCAGGGCATGCCCAGCAGCATGGCCTCGCCCAGGCTGTTGGGGCTGTTTTCGCAGGTGGATGGCAGCACAAACACGTCGGCATCCAGGTAGGCCTGACGCATGGCGTCGGCGTCCAGCGGGCCTAAGTAGCGGACGTGCTCGGCCACGCCAAGCTGCCTTGCCAAGCGGCGGCAGTAGGCTTTATAGGGGAACAGCCCGTCGGTCACGGGGCGCAGCAGGGGGCCTTTGTCCAGCGGTGGCCAGCCCGCAATGTGCAGCCGCGCACAGGGGTAGGCCTTCAGCACGGCGGGCAGGGCTTGTATCAGGGTGTGCAGGTTTTTGATGGGGTAGTTGCCCTGCGGCAAAAACAAAATGGGCGCGGCGGCAGCGCGGGGCTGCCACAGGGTGCCGGTGTAAAAGCAGGGGCGCAGCGTTTCGTTGCAGGGGTAATAGCGCGCGTTGTGGTTGACCTCGTTGACGGCCAGCCAGTCAAAATCCGTGCGGCCGGTCACATATTGGGCGCGCACCAAAACGCTGGTTTCGGCGTCGGCCAGGCGGTAAAACCGTTTCTGCGCATCGTCCACCAGTTCACCAGGAATGATACGGTCGACCCAATGCCACAGCTTGGGCGAGTGCTGCACCTTTTTGGGCAGACCATCGCAAAAATGGTCGGCAATGCGGCGCATGACACCCTGCATATTGACCAGCACGGGAATACGGCGGTTGGCGGCGGCGCGCTGCATGGCGGCGGCGGCCGGGTACTCGGTGCCCCAGATATGTACAAGGTCGGGGGTTGCGGCCGCCAAAAATGCGGGCAGGTCGGCATCTTTGGGCAGTACGCAGTAGGTCACGCCGTCGTGGGTGCCGGTCAGGCTTTTGCGCCCGTTCACGCAAAGCACAGTCAGCTGCAATTCGCTGACGGGGCGCAGGGCGTTCAGCTGCCCTGTCAGCCAGCCGCCGCCGATTTCGCTGCCTTTCAGCCCGCATGCTTGAGCCGCCTGCGGCAGGACGCTGCCGACGAGCCAAAGTACCTTCATAAAGACTCCTTTTCCATGCCGTTTACAAGCTTTTGCGCCGTAGCGTCGGGGGTGTAATCGGGGTAGAGGGCGGCGGCCTCGGCGTAGGGGATACGTTTGCCGCGCGTTTGTTCCAGCCAACTGCGCAGGGCTTCGACGGTTTCCGGCGTTACGCCGTCCTTTTGGTGCAGGACCAGCGCCAGCGGGTAGGACGCCAAAAACGGCAGCAGAGGGTCGCTGTCACTGGCGGCCAGGTGCAGAATCGGCTTGCCGCTGCCCAGAAATGCAAAGATCTTGCTGGGCATCTGTTCGTCCCGCGTGTTGCCAAGGTTCAAAAGAACGTCGGCGTCCTGCTCCAGCGCGGCGGCCTCGGCGGGGGGCAGCGGGCCGGGCAGCACCAGGCGGCTGCCCAAAACCTGCCCGGCGGCTTTGGTCGCGGCCGAAAACGGTTTCCAGCCGCGTCCGGCCATCGTCAGGGTCAGTTCAGGGTCGTTGAGCGCGGCAAACAATGCCAGCGCAAAATTCGGCTCCCGCAGGGCGGGATACAGGCTGCCGCAGAAGGTGCAGCGCAGCCCTTCGTGCGGGGCGGGGTCGGGCATGGGCACCAGTGCGGGAAAGCCCAGTACCCGCATCTTGTCGCGCACCTCGTACAGCGGCGCGCCCTCGGCGTAGTCGCGCAGGGCGGTGGGGGCGATGTACACGCGGTGCATGGCGTCGATCAGCTGTTTTTCCCGCGCAAAGCCGCCCGGGGCAACATAGCCACTCTGCCCGGCGTAGGGATCCATCTGCCACAATAGTTTTTTCGCGGTGATGCGCGCTTTTTCCAGCGCAAAGGCGGTGCGGTAGGGCGCACAGACGCAGACGACCGCATCATAGGCCTTGGCGGCGCAAAGGCGCTCGATATGTTTTTTGGCGACGGTGGTGCGGCGGGGGCGGTGCAGTGCCAGCTGCAAAACGGCGGCGCGGGCGGCCATGGGGTGGCAGGCCAGCTTGGCCAGACGCTTGGGCACAGGGGTGCCGCCCTTGGCGCCGTATTCCAGAATATCGTTCATCAGGCGTTCATCGGGGAACGCCAACAGTGTGCGGGTGCACCCGGCGGGGGCGTCGGGCAGGGGGGACGTGCCGTCCCACAGCTCCAGAATATCCACACCGTGCCCCTGCTGCCGCAGGGCTTCCACGGTGCGGTAGGCAAGGGAAACCACGACGCTGGTGGGGTTTTCGACACGGTCGGTCACAAATAAAAATTCCATTATTGACGATCCTTCAAGTATTTTCGGCATACCTTGCGCCACAGCTTAGGGCAGCGCACGGTGGCTATGGCGGCCAGGCGCATCACAAACGGCAGGCGGGGGTTGCGGCCCAGGCGGCGATCCTTCAGGCCGCCGGAGATGGCGATCAGCATCTCCCCGTACTGCACACGGTACAGCTCGGTATTTTCGCGGCGCAGGATCATGCTGGTCAGGTAGACGAGTTTTTCGTAGTAAAAGGCGTCGGCGCTTTGCTGCAGCTGCGGCCACTGCGCGGGCACACTTTCGCGGATGCGCAGTGCCGCGGTGCGCTGGTCGTCCAGGCTTTGGGGCGGCAGAGCGTGGCTCATGCCGGCGGCGTGCTGGCGGTACAGATAGCCGCCAAACGGCAGGTAGACGCAGCCTTTGGCCAGCAGAAAAATACGCCAGTTGGCCATAAGGTCTTCATTATATAATATGTCGTTTTCCAGCAGGTTTTCCAGCGGCAGGTCGGCGGTGTACAGCTTGTTCCAAACACCGAAATCCATGCCGTGGTTGTGCAGCAGCGCGTCCAGATGGTCGGGCGCATGGTAAAGGGTGGATTTTGCGGTCAGCGGGGCGGGGGCGGGCACGGCATCGTCGTCAAACAGCACACGGCGGCAGCAGGCGATGGGCATGCCGGACTCGGTTGCGGCGCGGTGCAGCTCGGCCAGAAATTCGGAGTGCAGCAGGTCGTCGGCATCGCAGAAAGCGAACCAGCGCGGGTGGTAGGCGCGGGCGGCCAGCACACCGCTGGTGCGGGCAGCGCAAAGGCCGCCGTTGGGTTTGTGCACTACGGTAAAGCGGCCGTCGCAGGCGGCGATATCATCGCACAGGGTGGGGGTCTCGTCGGTGGAGCCGTCGTCCACCAAGACGCAGAGAAAGTCCGTAAAGCTCTGGGCGGTGATGGAATCCATGCAGGCGGGCAGGTATTTTGCGCCGTTGTATACGGGTACGATCACGGCAATTTCCGGGGTGTTCATGGGGTGGCCTCCTTGTACCGGCGCAGGTAAAAGTTTTGCAAAAATTCGGCGGTAGTGCGTATATCATACCCCGCGGCCCGCGCTTTTTGCGGGGCGTCGGCGTCGCGGGCAAAGCTCTCCCTGCTTATGGCGCTGACCCAGGCTGCGTCGTCGTTCAGCGGCAAAAAGTGCAGCCGGTCGGTAAAGGCGGCGTCGGGGTCTACGGTGTCGGACACAAAGCAGGGCAGCCCGGCGCACTGCGCCTCCACCAACACTACGGGCAGCCCCTCAAACAGGCTGGGCAGCACAAAGGCATCCATGGCGTCGTACAGGGCGGGCACATCGCTGCGTACCCCCGCAAAGATGACGCTGCGGCCAAGGCTTAATTCCTGCGCCAAATCGCGCATTTTTTCGACATACCCCATCTCGCCCCCGCCGATGAGCACCAGCCGCATACGCGGGTCCTGCGCGCGCA
>USNZ01000013.1 GCA_900556255.1 uncultured Oscillospiraceae bacterium | reverse complement strand
AACTTTGCTGCCATCCCCACGCGGGAGACACTGAATCTCGCGCTTGCAGAATTTATAAAAAACAACATATAAACGGAGGATCTCACCATGGAAAACATTCTTTTGCAGCCCATTGAAGTGGGCGGCCGCACCTTCAAAAACCGCATCATGTTTCCCCCGCTGACCACCGGTTATGAGGACAAAGGCATGATTTCCGACCAGGATATGGGCTTTTACACCCGCCTGGCCAAGGGCGGCGTAGGCTACATCGTGCTGGGCGATGTTGCCCCCATCAACAGCTTTTCCCCCACGCCCAAGCTGTTTGATGACAGCCAGATTCCCGCCTTCAAGGCCCTGGCTGACAGCGTCCACGCCTACGGCACCAAGCTGGGCGTGCAGATTTTCCACCCGGAATATGACGTAGATGCGATCAACGCCCTGTTCATGCAGCGCAAAATGAACGAGATGCGTGAGCGTTTGCACCACGATATGCTGTACTTCACCGATGAAGTCTCCGAGGAGATGCTGCTGCAGATCATCGACAAAATGTGCGCCTGTGCTGTCCGCGCGCAAAAGGCCGGTTTGGATGTCATTCAGGTTCACGGCGACCGCCTGGTCGGCTGCCTGTGCAGCACCCGCATGAACCACCGCACCGATAAGTTCGGCGGCAGCCTGGAAAACCGCGCTCGCTTTGCCCGCATGGTCGTGCGCGCCCTGCGCAAGGCTGTGCCCGATATGGTCATTGACTACAAGCTCAGCATCGTGACGCCGGAGCGCGGCAAGGGCGGCATTGATGAGGCCGACGCTGTGCAATTTGCCCAGTGGCTGGAGGAGGACGGCGTGGACATGTTCCACGTTGCCCAGGCCAACCATACCGGCAACATGGCCGACACCATCCCCCCGATGGGTGTGCAGCCTTATGGCTTCTTTGTGGATATTGCCGCCAAAATCAAGGCCAACGTCCATGTACCCGTCAGCACCGTGGGCCGCATCATCGACCCCGCCATGGCCGAGCGCATCGTAACCTGCGGCAAGGCGGACATTGTCGGCCTGGGCCGCCCCCTGCTGGCTGACCCCGACTGGGGCACCAAAATTGAAGCGGGCCGCGCCTGTGATATCCGCCGCTGTATCAGCTGCAACAAAGGCTGCACCGACGCCATTCAGGAGCGCCGCTTTATCTCCTGCGTTCTCAACGCCGAAAACGGCTGCGAAAATGTGCGCAGCATTACCCCCGCCGACGTCAAGAAAAAGGTTGCCGTCATCGGCGGCGGCCCTGCCGGCCTGGAGGCCGCCCGCGTAGCTGCCCTGCGCGGCCACAGCGTTACCCTGTTTGAGCGCGAAACTGAGTTGGGCGGCCAGTTGAACCTGGCTTGTCTGCCCCCGCGCAAGAGTGAAATGCGCCGTGCAACGCAGGATCTTATCCACGCCGTGCAGCGCGCCGGTGTCCGCCTGTACCTGGGCTGCACGGTGACCGAGCAGCAGCTGCTGGACGAAAAATTTGACGCCGTCATCGTTGCCGTGGGCGCCCACAACGCTGCCCCCGCCATTCCCGGGAAGGAGAACATCAACGTGGCCGATGCCTGGAGTGTCCTCGCCGGACGCGAGCAGGTCTACGGCAAGGTAGCTGTCATCGGCGGCGGTCTGGTCGGCAGCGAGACCGCTGAGCTGCTGGCTGAGCAAGGCTGCCATATCAGCGTGATCGAAATGATGGACAAGATTGCCGCTGCTGAAAGCACCACCATCCTGCCTACCCTGATGGAATCCTTTAATGCTCACGGTGTACAGCAGTTCCCCGGCCACAAGGTCAAGCAGTTCACCACCGACGCCGTCATCTGCGAAAACAAGGACGGTGCCGAGGTGACTATCCCCTGCGATTACATTGTTCTGGCCATGGGTGCCCGTCCCAACACATGGGAAACCGCCGCCCTGGAGGCTGCCGGTGTACAGGTCGAGCGCATCGGTGACTGCGCCGAGAAGGCTGCGGATATCAGCAACGCCATCCGCACCGGCTACGACACCGCCTGCAAAATCTGATTTGAGGCAACACCGCACAATTCCCGCCTAACGGCTTAAGCACCGCTTCGGCGGCTGCGGCACGGCATCTGCGTTGCCAAAATGCTCGATAAGACATCCAGTATTATCTGCGCTTTTGGCTTAGCATCTGCCGCACCTCGCTCGCCGTATCGGCACTTAGAATTATGCGGCATTACCTTAACTGCAAAAAGGATTCGGAGTGAGTTGCTCCGAATCCTTTTTTAATAGTTGTGGCTGTTTGTCGTAAAATGTGGTAAAATCTATGCAAAGTCCGTCATTTTCTTTCCAGAAAGCAGGTGTTCCCATGTATCTGCAAAAATATTCCTGCCCCCTGGGGCAACTGTTGTTAGCAGCCGACGACTCTGCCCTGGTTCAACTTCGTTTTGATGCAGAAAAGCAGCTCGATTTCCCGCCCAAGGACATGGCTTTTGTTGAAACACCTGTTTTGCAGGCGACAAAGCGCTGGCTGAACATCTATTTTTCGGGGCAGGAGCCTGACTTCATGCCGCCGCTGCGGCCGGCAGGTACAGACTTTCAGCAAAAAGTCTGGCAGCTTTTGCGGCAGATTCCTTACGGGGAAACCACGACCTATGGTGAAATTGCCCGTGCTCTGGCGGCGCAGCAAGGCCAAGGCCGCATGTCTGCCCAGGCGGTCGGCGGTGCCGTGGGGCGCAATCCCATTGCTATTTTGATTCCATGCCACCGCGTTATCGGTGCCCATGGCAAGCTGACGGGGTATGCAGGCGGGCTGGACAAAAAGCGTTTCCTTCTCAGCAACGAACACATAGATTTGCGTGCTTTTTTCGACTAGCGCCCAAGCATCTTTCTGATTGCCGCCATTTCTCACGATTTGGCGGTATTTTTTCGTTCTTCAAAGTACTCATCGGCCAGCTTTACCACCATACCACTCAGCAAGAACAGTGCAATTAAGTTGGGGATGCTCATCAAACCGTTAAAGGTCTCGGCAATACTCCACAAAAGCCCCAGGTCCATCGTTGCACCCAAAATAGCCACAAAGGAGTACACCACAAAGAATGGCTTTACTATTTTGTCGGTCTTAAACAAAAACGATGCGAAGCGGGATCCGTACAGTCCCCAGCCGATTATCGTCGAAAACGCAAAGCAGCACAACGCCACCGCTGTAAACAGCGAAGCCCAACCGCCGTAGGTGGATGTAAACCCGGATATGGTCAGTTCGGCACCTGCATCTGTGCCGTAATTTACGGGGACACCGCTGCACAGGATAACCATGGCGGTCAATGTGCAGATGACGATCGTATCGGCAAACACCTCAAAGATACCGAACATGCCCTGCTTGACAGGCTTTCGGGTATCGGCACAGGCATGGGCGATTGAGCCGGTACCAAGGCCTGCCTCGTTAGAAAAAATACCGCGGGACACACCCTTTTTCATGCTCAGGAACAAACTGCCGATGGCACCGCCCGTAAAGGCAGCCGGGTTGAAAGCACCTGCAAAAATTTCCTCAATGACAAAAGGCAGGCGCGGCAAATTCAGCACAACCACACCGATGGCAAGAACAATATAGAACAGCGCCATAAATGGTACCAGCTTTTCGCTGACGCTTCCGATGCGTTGGATACCGCCCAGCAGTACCATGGCCACCAACATGGCGCAGAGAATACCGATAACAAGGTTCAATGTAGGCAGAATATTCTCTGCAACAACATGAAATTGCAGCAGGGCTGTATCAATCGCCGTGGTAATCGTATTTACCTGCGTTGCATTGCCCGTTCCGAACACCGTCAGCACACCAAATAACGAATACAGCACTGCCAAAAACTGCCACCGCCTGCTCAGTCCGTTTTTCATGTAGTACATAGGTCCGCCGACCCACTCGCCCGCGTTGTTGCGCTCACGAAAACGCACCGCCAGCGTGACCTCGGCAAACTTGGTGCACATGCCCAGCAATGCCGAGCACCACATCCAAAACACCGCGCCGGGGCCGCCGATGGCAATTGCGCCTGCCACACCGGCTATGTTGCCGGTACCCACTGTGCCTGCCAGCGCGGTACAAACCGCCTGAAACGGCGTCATGGTACCGTCCGAAGCGTCCTTCCGCCTAAAGATTCGTCCCAGCGTTGTTTTAATGGCGTAAGGGAACTTGCGGATCTGCAAAAACTTTGTCCGCACACTCAGCAACAGACCCACGCCCAGGATACAAACCATGGCCGGCAAGCCCCAGATAAAGTCATTCACGACCTGATTGATTTGTGTGATGATTTCAATCATACATTCACTTCCCTCAACGGAAATTTTTACAATACTTTATAAGTATAATGGAATCCGGCAGGCGGGTCAAGTGCAGCAACCGGATTTACCGCCGCAAACTTCTGGCAGAATTTACATCTTTTCTGCAATGCACAGACAAACTCGCTCGTTTTTATGGACAAAGCGATTCAAAAAGGAGCGAACTATGAAAATTCTGCTTACCTCCGATACATGGGCCCCCACTGTCAATGGCGTTGTCACCTCTGCCACCACCCTGAAACGGGAATTGGAATCCCGCGGGCATGAGGTTCGGGTACTTACGCTTTCGCATAGCTGTCACACCTATACGGATCACGATGTTACTTACTTAGGCTCCCTTGATGCAGGGCGCGTTTACCCCGGTGCCCGTCTGCGCAGCCCTGCCCTGCATGGGGCGCTGCACGAACTTGCGCGGTGGTCCCCGGACGTTGTTCATTCCCAATGCGAATTCAGCACCTTTTCCCCCGCCCGGTATCTGGCAAGAGCATCCGGAGCGCCGCTGATCCACACCTACCACACCGTGTACGAGGATTACACCCATTATTTTTCCCCCAGCCGCTGCATGGGCCGCAGATTGGCAGCGCTTTTTACCCGCAGCATCTGCAACCGATGCGACGCCGTAATTGCCCCCACGCCCAAAATACGCAGCCTGCTTTTGGGATACGGCGTGCAATGCCCCGTGCAAATTCTTCCCACCGGGCTGGAGCTGACACGCTTTGCTGTGCCGCGTGATGATGCCCTGCGGCGCAGGCTGCACCTGCCCGACGGCAAAAAGGTTTTGCTGTATCTGGGCAGACTTGCCAAAGAAAAAGACATATCTACGCTCATCTCAGTCATGCCTGATTTGCCGGATGCAGTGCTTCTGGTGGTGGGGGACGGTCCAGAACGCGCTGCACTGGCACGGCTGGTTCAGCATTTGCAGCTGGCAGACCGCGTCATTTTTACCGGGATGGGTTCCCCCGAAGATGTTCCCCATTATTATGCCTTGGCGGATGCTTTTGTCAGTGCCTCCGCCAGTGAAGCGCAGGGGTTGACCTATTTGGAGGCACTGGCCGCGGGGCTGCCGCTGCTTTGCCGTGACGACCCATGCCTGAAAAACCTGGTGCAACATGGGCAAAACGGCTATGTCTGGCAGAATCCCGCGCAGCTTGTCCGGCTCAGCCATACGCTTTTGTACCGGGACGATCCCGATGTGATGCGAAAAAGCGCGGTAGATTCGGCGCGGCCGTATTCCGCCGCCGCCTTTGCTGCGGCAGCAGAGCAGCTTTACCGACGCGAAATCCTGCGCAAGGCGCAGCAGTGCCGAATTTTGCAGCGGGAGGTTGTATTATGGTAAAAAAATGGTATCAAGCGGCATCCCTTTCCGGCCTTTTTCTGTGCGCCGTGTTGGCATTGCTTTTTTGGCGTGCCGGGGTTTTTACCTCACGCGAGGCGTTGACCGATTATCTGGCACAGTTCGGCTGGGGCGCACCTTTCATTTTTGTGATATTTCAAGCCGTGCAGGTCGTGCTGCCCATTTTGCCGGGCGGGCTGGGATGTCTTGCGGGTGTGATTTTCTTCGGCGCATGGCGGGGATTCTGGTTCAATTACGTCGGGATCTGCTTGGGTTCGCTGGCAGCCTTTGCCATTGCCCGTTCCTGCGGGCGCCCGCTGTTGGAGAGTCTGTTTCCCCCAAGGCTGATTGAAAAATACGACAGCAAGCTCGGTTCCGGCAGCCGCTTTGCACGTTGGTTCGCATTTTTTATATTCATCCCGGTGGCACCGGACGATTATCTCTGCTTTTTGGCAGGTACCACCTCGATGCGTTGGCAGCTATATACTGCCATCATTCTGCTGTGCAAACCGGCCTCCATTGCCCTGTACAGCATGGGGTTGACTGCCGTGGCACAAAACATTTTCGGACTTTGGAGGTAACTATGCGGGTACATATTTATACAGGTTCCCTGCGCCTTGTCAACAAAAGCGGTGTCGGGCAGGCAGCCAACCACCAGCGCGCCGCCCTGCAAAGTGCCGGGGTGCAGGTGGTGTCCTGCTGGAAGCCCCGCGCCGATGCCGTACATATCAACACCGTTTTCCCCTGCTCCGTTCTGGCCGCCTTGCGCGCCCGGGCAAGGGGCGAGAAAGTCGTTTGGTACGGACACTCGACCGAGCTGGATTTCCGGCACTCCTTTGTCTGTTCTGATGTACTGGCGCCGCTATTTCGACGCTGGCTCTGCTTTTGTTACAATCTGGCAGATTGGATCGTAACTCCTACGCCCTACTCTGCCGAAATCTTGCGCAGCTACGGTCTGCATCCGCCGGTAAAGGTTTTGTCGAACGGCGTTGATACACATTTTTTTGCGCCCAGTCCTGCACGGCGCACGGCATTTCGGCAGTGCTATGGCATCGCTGATGCCGACAAGGTGGTTATCAGTGTGGGACATTTTATGCAGCGCAAGGGTATTCTGGATTTTCTGGCGCTGGCACGCAAATTCCCGCAGGTGCAATTTTTGTGGTTCGGGTATACCGATCCTCTGCTCGTGCCGCGTGATATCCGCAGAGCCATGCAAAAAGCACCTGCCAACGTTCGATTTCCCGGCTTTCTGACACAGGCGCAGCTGCGCGATGCTTACTGCGGCGCGGATGCTTTCTTATTTTGCAGCCACGAGGAAACGGAGGGCATTGTCGTTTTAGAGGCGCTTGCCTGCGGCACCCCCACCTTAGTGCGGGACATCCCTGTGTACCGCGGCTGGCTGCAAGACGGTGAGAATGTGCACAAGGCTGCCGACACCGCCGCCCTTGGCAGCAAGCTGGCGGCACTGCTGCAAAATCGTCTGCCCAGCACGGTGGAGGCCGGGCGCAAAACCGCACTGCAGCGGGATTTAACCGTCATCGGAAGTGAGTTGGTAAAACTATACGCCCTATAAAAAGCAATTCCCGGCTCGGAGCCGGGAATTGCTTTTTTATCTTTCGTAGAAACTGCAGCTGTGGCGGCCGTTGTTTTTTACCTTATACAAGGCTTTATCGGCGTCCTTGAAAATACTGTCACCGGGATTTTCTCGGTCAAAGAATGCTACGCCGACACTTAAAGAAACCGCCGGCAACCCGTCCGTGGGATTTGACAGGTTCTCGTTTACCTGTGCGATTTTTTCCCGCACAACCTCCTTCAGATCGCTGTCGACATCCACCATGATCATGGCAAAGGAAGTATCTCCCTGCTCATAAATGCTCAGGATTTTTTCAAACGCACCGCGGTTCAGCGCATCTGTCAAGGCATCGTTCTCAGCCTCATGGCGTATCAGCTTTTGCGCCACCAGGTTTTCCTGATATACCTTATTAGTGGATATACTGCCCCGTCTGCACATACTGGGACCTACTTTTCCAGATAGTCAGAGCCTGCCTGCATCTGCTGTAAGGCACTTTCGCACTGGATAAACCGTTCCGTTTCGTCCTGCAGGTTCTGAAACTGCCGTGTGCACTCCGAGGATATAAGGGCCGGCATACCTCCGATTACCACGGTTATCAGAAAAATCACTATGCTGACGGTGCGGATGCTGATTTTCTTCACAACTCCCTCCCGTTATTGCCAAAATATTTTATTTCACAGCAAATCTTTTGTTTGTTACGTATTATAAATTCACCAGCAGAAAAAAGCAAGGGATACCCCCGTTTATTTCCCTTGCTTTGAAATACCATCGATACTGCAATATTCTTTTTAGACGCCAAAAAAGCAGGATCCCCGTAAAAACGGAGACCCTGCATAAAATCCGCCCTTTACAGCTCGGCTACAGCCTCAATTTCACACAAAACGCCCTTGGGCAAGTCCTTTACGGCACAGCAGCTGCGGGCCGGTTTGCTGACAAAATATTCGGCGTATACTTGGTTAAACGCCGCGAAGTCTGCGATATCGGCCAAAAAGCAGGTAGTCTTTACGACCTTTTCGATTCCGGTCCCCCCGGCCGCCAACACAGCGGCCGCATTTTTGCAGCTTTGATGCGCCTGCGCCTCAATGCCCTGCGGGATCGTACCGTCAGACGGGTTGACCGGAATCTGGCCCGAACAGTAGACAAAGCCGCCGCAAACCATGCCCTGAGAATACGGCCCGATGGCCGCCGGCGCGTTAGGTGTTGCAATAACCTTCATGGTAAACCTCTTTTTTGTAAGTGTGTAGCTTTTTCATACCGTATCTGAAAATGAATTTCAATACCCTCTCGTCCGAATTCCATCCCGCATATCAAAACTTTTATTCGATGCGCAATTTCCGTTCTTTGCCCGATAAGGCAAAAATCAAATGCTCAAACGAGCTGTCACGGCATCGCCGCAATCGTCCAACAGGTTTTTGCCCGCCACAATGCAAACCGCGTTATCGGCGGCAATTTCGTCCAGCACGTCGCACAGTTCCAGCAGGTCCTTGTGGGTCGTATGCACCAGTTGGCTGTAATAGCGGCAGACATCTGCGTGGGTTGTGCCCTTAAAATAGCGGGTTTCTGCCACCAGCATCGCCATGCGGTTGTTCAGCAGCGGATCCAGTGTGGAAACACTTCCCAGAATATAGCCGGTCAGGTCGTTCCCCGCCGCGCAGAAGTTGCGAATATACTGCGCTGCACCGTTCATAATTTTCAGTGAGCGTCCTGGCTGCGGGTCGCGGTAGGTATAGAAGGCGACATCGCCGTCGTTTCGGGCAATCAGTCCGCAGCCGTAGGCTCCGCCCTGCACACGAATTTTGCCCCATAGGTAGGTGAAGGTCAAGATGTTGACCAGAACAGGATAACAACCGCTGAACTTCCCGCCGCGGCGCTTGAAATTGGTGCCTTTGACGGCAAAGCTGACCGACGCCGGGATGGTCAGCCCCTCTTGCCTTGCCCCCCACGGCGCATAGACCGCCCATTTCGGCGCAGGACAGCCCTGCGGCAGCGCCAAGATATCCAACCATTCGTTTTTCACATTGTCCGAGCCGGAAACCGTCATACGGCTTTCCGCAAAAATGCGCGCTGCCAGCATCTGCATTGTATGCAGCACAATGTCCAGCTCGGTATCCTCGGCAGCGGCCTGCTCCTTCAGCCAAACGGCCATTTCTCGTCCGCAGAGATACTCTTTTGCCACACCCCGCGCAGAATTGTACGCTCCTACACGAATCTCGGCGTACTCCTCGCCGTTGTCGGCCAGGCTCATCTGGGCGTTCAGCGCCGCTTGGCTCAAGCGGTCACGCAGCAGCTTGCGGTCAGAAAATTCTGTATCACGCAAAATTTCTGTCAGCAGCTCAATCGCTTCCTCGCCTTGCTCCGGCAAACACGCCATGCGCGCCACCAACTGCACACGGCAGTGTTCGACATCCTCACCGGGCAGAGTGTTGACCTGGAAGTTGATTCTGCCGATTTTTTGTTTGATCAGCATCTGCAGTTCCTCGCTGCCGTGCTGTTTTGTGCCGGCAGTGCCCAGCAGCATACTCATGGCGGTAAGCACCGGCAGTTCCTTCTCGGACAGGTCGTTCGCCTCAAAGTAGACATTCATATACACGAGGCCGTCACCCGTTTTGTGGCGCAGCACCGTTACATTGCCATGCTTTGTCACGGCAACGGGCAAATCCTGCGGTTCCGCCTTCAGGTCGGAAAGCTGCAGCATCGGTATAGTCTTGACTGCCTCCTCGCTGTCGGGAGTCTGCTGCCAGCGAGCCAATTCCTCTGCCTGTTTCTGCAGTTCGGCGCGCTTTTCGGGCGTCCAGGCGGCGGTCTCTGCTGCCAAACGGTCTGCCTCGGCCTTGGCCTTTTCGGCCCCCACCGTATGCGAGGGCACCAACACAGCGGTCACGCTGTGGCTCTCGTCCAGGAACAGTTCGCGGATGAGGTCTGCAAACAGATCCGTGTTCAGGTCAGCCGCCAGTTTTTCCAGCGGCTTGTCCACCAGCAGCGGCAGGGCGGGGTCGCCGCCGTACAGCCAACTGTCCAGCATGGTCAGCGCCTCAATTAAGCTGCGCGGCATACCGCTGCCGTCGCGGTCACGCTGCGAAAACGCAAAGTGATTGTAGCAGGCTTCCAGACGGCCGGCATCCAGCCCTTCGTCGGCAATCTTTTGCAGTACAGCGCGGATCGTATTGCGAATTTCCGGCAGCTTCTCGGTGTCGGTGTTGCAAACCTCCCACGACACCCACGACTGCTGTATGTCACTGCGCACGTTGACGTTGACATCCTGCCCCAACCCCGCGTCGAGAATCGCGCGTTTTAAGGGGGCATCGTTGTCACCGGCCAGGTAGTCTGCCAGCACCGACGCGGCGAAATAACGGTCGGTGTCGGCATAGCTGCCCAGAAGTGTGGCGCAGCATACCATCGTGCGCCCCTCCAACGGTTCATCCTCGCCCACCTCATAGGGCACCTCCCGCTGCACTGCCGCAACAGGCTGCTGCATGGGGATGGTAAAATCCGCCGTAATGCGGTCAAACTCTCTCAGAAAACTGTCGATTTTGGAAAGTGCCGCGTCCATATCCACGCTGCCCACCAGCGAGATACGCGCATTGGACGGGTGGTAAAACTTTTTGTGATTTGCCAGAAATTGTTCGTAGGTCAAATCAGGGATGCAAGAAGGGGCGCCGCCGGATTCGTACCGATAGCAGGTATTCGGGAACAGCAGTTCATTGATGGTACTTTCCATCACGGTATCGGGCGAGCTGTACGCGCCCTTCATCTCGTTAAATACGACGCCCTGATAGATCGGGGTCTCCCCCAACTCATAGCGCCAGCCCTCCTGCCGGAAAATTTCCGGCTTATGGTAAATGGCAGGGTGCAGTACGGCATCCAGATAGACATCCATCAGGTTCAAGAAATCGCGGTCGTTGCGGCTGGAAACAGGGTATACCGTCTTGTCAGGGTAGGTCATGGCGTTCAGGAAGGTCTGTACCGAGGTTTTCAGCAGATTGACAAACGGCTCCTTGACAGGGTATTTATCCGAACCGCATAACACGGAATGTTCCAGTATATGGAATACGCCTGTGGAGTCCTGCGGAATCGTCTTAAACGCAATGGAAAAGGTTTTGTTTTCATCGGCGCGATCCAGCCAGCAGAGCTGCGCACCGCTTTTTTCGTGTTCCAGTTCCCAGAGTTTTGCTGCCAGTTCCGGCAGTTCGCGAACGCGTTTCACGGCAAAGCCGTGCAGATTTGCACAAGGTTGCATAGTGTTCTCCTATCATACTTCCATCATCAGATGGATGATTTCCTTATCGGTCTGCTCCATGCCGATGCGGGCCAGGCGGCCGACGGTGTCAATGGTTTTTTCCACACCCTTTTTGACGATACCGTCCCCACCAAAAAACTCGTTTCCGTTTTCGTACATGGTCAGCCCCAAAATGCCCGCGTCCACGGCGGCGGCAATTTTGGCGGCGCAGGAGGGCTTGGCCCCGTCGCAAACCATGCCGGAGACCACGGCCAGGGCGTTAACGATGGTGTGGGCCACGGCTTGATAGTCTCCGCCCAGGAGGTCACAGCCACAGCGTTGACCACCGTGTGGGCAATTTGTTCAAACCTGCCGCCTTTTAAGTAGGCAATGCCTGCCCCCGCGCCCACGCCGGCACTGACGGCGCCGCAATAGGCGGAAAGCCGCCCAATGCCCGTTTTCAGGTGGATGGTCACCAGGTTGGACACACAGAGCGCCCGCAGCAGTTCCTCATGGGAGTTTCCGTTTTCACGCGCATAGACGATGACCGGCACACTGGCGGTAATACCCTGGTTGCCGCTGCCGGAGTTAATGACTACGGGCAGTTCGCAGCCGTTCATGCGGGCGTCGCTGCCCGCTGCCGCCCAGGCGCGCATCTTGTAGTCGATGTTGTCCTCGTGGTTTTTCAGCAGCGTCCTTCCGATGTTTGCGCCGTAATTGCCGCGCAGCCCCTCGGCCGCAATAGCCATATTACATTCAATCTGCCGTTCCAGCGTCGTTTTTATAGTTTCCAATTCTACATGGTCAGCGAATTCCACAATGCCCTCAACAGACAAGCAACGGCGGTCGGTCAGGCCGTCCTCCTGCGTTTCGGCGGTTTTTTCCAGCAGGGTCTCCCCGTTGCGATGTATGCTGACAATGTTTGTGTGGTAGTCGGCAATGCGCACATAGGCATTGTTTTCCCCCTGCCACGCCGTGATGGCAATGTCAAAAACATGGCCGTTTTCTGCGCAACGCACATCGATCGGCGTCTTTTGCAGGTATTGCGCCGTTTCAGCGACCTTTTTCGGGGTCACTTGGGAGATGACCGCCAACTCGGCGGCCGCATCGCCCGCCACAGCGCCCACGGCGGCTGCCGCGGCAATGCCACGCAGTCCGCCGGTGTGAGGGATAATTACGCTTTTCACATTTTTTATAATATTGCCGCTGACCTCCACCAGCATACGGTCAGGCAGACAGCCCAAAACATCCCGCGCCTTAGCGGCCGCGTAGGCAATGGCAATCGGCTCGGTGCAGCCCATCGCAGGGCGCA
>USNZ01000012.1 GCA_900556255.1 uncultured Oscillospiraceae bacterium | reverse complement strand
GCGCAGCCAGCGGTGCGGATGGGTCAAGACCCATCCCTACATTACTACCCGAAAATGTGTTATCCCGCCAGCAGGGCCTGATTTGCGGCGATGGTCTGGTTCAGTTCGTCGATTTTGGCGGTCAGCTCGTCCCGCTTGGCGATAAGCTCGGCGTTTTCGGGGTCGTCGGCCAGGGCAGTGTTGACCGCCTCCAGCTCCGACTGCACCGATGCCAGATCCGCGTTGGCGCGGTCCAGGTTGTCCTGCGCGTCGGTCAGGGCCTGCTGGGCGTCCAGCTGGGCCTGTGCCGCGGCGGCTGCCTCATCGGAGATGCCGCTTTCCAGCAGGGCGGGCTTGGCGGGCAGCTCCTGCGGGGTGCCGTCGGCGGCGGTCACGGCCAGCGTCTGGCCGTAGTAGCCGCCCCAAACGGCGATATAACTCTTGCCGGGGCTGACCGTCAGCGGGGTACCGTCGGTCTCTTTCAGCTCCAGCGGGGCGGTGGCGTCCTCCTTTGTCCAGGTGATGGCCCGCCATGCGCCGCCGTACAGGTACAGCCCGTCGCCGCCGGTCAAATCGTACTGGCGGGTGTGGCCGTCGTCCTTGATGCCGCTGGACGCATACAGTACAAACACGTTGGTAAACCGCGCTGTTTCGCCGTTTTCTGCGTCGGTCAGCGGGGTGCCGTCGGTGTTCAGCTTGGTGTACAGCGCCGTTTCGGCGTCATAGACCAGCTGCTCGGTGCCGTCGGCCGAAAAGGCGATGCTCAGTGTCGTGCCGTTTTGGGTTTGCGGCATCGGCGCAGGCTCGGCAGAAAAGCGGAACAGCGGCGCGGTCTCGCCGTTGGTGGAGGCACCGTAAAATTCCAGCCCGGCGCGCACGCCGTCGGCGGTGGTGTAAAAGCAGTTTTCCTCGCGGTAGCCGGACAGCTGGCGGTCGGTGTCAAAGAAAAAGGCTGTCTTGCCCACGTGCAGGCCGTCCACGTCCTGATACCCCAGCGTGTTGAGCAGGTTGGAGGCATAGACATTTTTGCCGATATGCACGGGCACGGCGTTCAGCGGCAGGGCAAATTGCAGCAGCGGGTCGCCGACCTCACCCACGGGGCCGACCTTGCCGATCTCATCCACCTTGCCGTACAGCGCCAGCATGGCGGGCGTGGTGCCCACAACGGTGCCCTGCAGCAGTACGTCCGCCGAAGCCACGCCCCACTGGGGCTGTGCGCCGTAGATGGTGCGCAGCGTCACGGCCACGGGGCGGCAGTTGGCATGATCCGCGTCGGCGATGCCGGTCAGCGGGTTGAAGTCCAGCGCCGGTTCTGCGGGCGTCGGGGTCGGGGTGGGGGTCGCCGTGGGTGTCGGGGAGGGCGCAGGGGCGGCAGAGGAGCTGCCCGCCGCGGCGCAGCCCGCCAGCAGTGCGGCAGCCAGCAGCACGGCCGCCAATTTTTGCAGTTTTTTCATAAGCAGTACCATTTACATTGCGAAAAGGCGCGGCTGACCGCACAGGCCGCCGCGCCGGGGTGTTTTATCAGCCTACACTGTTGGAGGTGTGAACGAAGTTTTCGGCGCTGTCCACATCCACGACGGTCAGGTAGCTCTTGCCGACGTTGACGTCCAGCTGGGTGTCGCTGCACTGGCCATCCGCGTTGGCGTAGTACAGGCGCAGCGCATCCTGCGGGCCGCCCTTCTTCCAGAAGATCTTCTCACACTTGCCGCCGTAGCAGTAGTAGCCGACGCCGCCGTCGCCGTACTCGGCGCACTGCAGGTCCGTGCCCTCGTGGCCGGGGTAGACGTGGATGTCGGTGTACAGCACGATGACGTTGGTGAAGTCCAACTGGGCGTTGCCGGCAGCCTCGTCGATGGTGTCGCGCCAGCTTTTGTCGGGGTAGTAGTACATCTGCATCTTGTAGCTGTTGGACGCATCATCGTAGTTAAAGCGGGTCTTGTAGCTCTGGCTGTGCTCGATCTCGACATACTCGCCGTCGGACACGATGGGACCGTACTTGTCGCTGTAAGCGCTGTCCTGACTGTTGGACAGATCGCGCGCAGGCTCGTTGTAATCCACAAACTTAAAGAAGGTGGAGTTGTAGCTGCGGTTCATATCGGTGCCGCGCTTTTCGATCTGCTCCTGCAGCAGGTCGGAGTTGGCGTACAGGGTGTGCTCGTAGGCAAGGCCGCCGGCGCGGGTGGTGCCGGCCCAGTTGACGCGGTTGTTGTCGCGGTAGCCCCAGTTGCCGACATTGCCGATGTTCAGATCCTGATAGTTGAAGTTGCGCTCATACTGGTCCATAACGACGGACTGACCCTCGTGGACGTACAGCCCGGCAAAGGGCAGCAGCAGCTGGAAGAACTGGTCGCGGCCGGAGCGCACGGGGCCGAACTCACCGATGTCCTTGTAGTCGACGAACATGGGCATAAAGCGGGTGATGCCGCCCTCGACCTTGATCTCGACCAGGATATCGGCCTTGGACAGGCCGCGCTGCGGGCGGGCTGCCACGATGTTGTTGATCATAATACCGGTGATGCGCTGCCCTTCGGGGTAGTTTTCGTCCTTTTTCTCGCCGGTCAGGACGTTGGCCTCATACGGTTCGGGGGTGGGTTCGGGGGTAGGCTCGGCGGTGGGTTTTGCCGCGGACGAAGTCGACGGCGATGCCGAAGAATCGGGGGCGGAGCCGCCGCAGGCTGCCAGCATCGCGCACAGCGAGAGCATCGCCACAACAAAAGCGATAAAACGTTTCATTCTGTTTTCCTCTTTCCTGCGGCGTAGCGCCGCGAAATCATATTACAAATATTGTACCCGCTTTTGTTGTGTTTGTAAAGGTGCGCGAGGGAATTTTACATATCGCCGGGCAGGGAAATCAAAGCGGCCTTACCAGCAGCTCCATTCCGTCGCTGCTCCAGCCGAAATCCGCCGCCGCGTAGCCGCGTTCCAAAACACGGGGCAGGGCGGGGTCGTTCAGGTGCAGGCGGCGCAGCGGTTCGCGCCAATGCGCAAGACCCCGCGCCGAGTAGATCAGCAGCCCGTCGGTGTCCTTCAGGGGCAGCACGGCGCGCAGCGTTAAACCTGTGGACAGGTACTGCGCGCAAAGATCCTCGCAGGCGGGCAGATTTTCAAGATCCAGCACCTGCACCGCCCAGACATGGTAGCTGGCGTAGCGCTCGATCGCCCAGCGCAGCGACAACCGCAAAAAGTTGCGCAGCTGCGTGTAATTGCCGCGCAAAAGCGGCGGCGTCAGTACGGCGCCCTGGCCGTCGGCACCAAAACCGGCGGCCCGCAGCAGGGTGGGCAGCTCGTCCTGCGCGTACAGCGGCAGCAGTGCGACGGCCGCCTGCAGCTGCTCCTGCCCGGCAAAGTCGCCCACGATCTGCCCGTTGTCCAAAGCGGGGCGCAGGGTTTCCAGCATGGGCAGCCCGGCGGGGCCGGCCAGCGCGCGCAGGGCGTCGAATTGCGCGGGGGTAAGTACCTGAGCGTCAAAGGTATGGGGTTTACGTTCTAATGTTTGCAGCATGTGTATCGCTCCTTCTTAAAATATCGCATGCCTTATTATAAAGGGTGCACATTGCCGGAAATGCCGAAATCGGGCGGAGAAACCGCATTTTCCGCACGCAATTTTGCCGCTTGTTTTAGTAAAGTGCGGTGCGAAAAAACAAGAAGAAACTAATCTTTATTTTTGAAATAAAGATAAAACTTTATTTTATTAACCAAAATCCCCGAAATTTTCTTGACTTTTGAATTGGCGGTGCTATAATAAAAGTGTACTTACAAATCGTGTACGCCCGGCGCGGTCAAACAGAGGGTCCGCGCAGGGCATCACGCCCGCTGTGCGGCGGGTGCGGTACCATTTTGTTTTTGAGGGAAGGTATTTACACATGAAAAAACTCATTGCTTTGGGTCTGACCTCCGTCTTGGCTGCTTACCTGGTCGCTTGCGGCGGCGCGGCCTCCACCGCGTCCTCCTCCGCTGCCGAAAGCGCAGCCCCCGCCGAGAGCGCATCCGCCACCGAAAGCGCTGCGGACTCCACCGCTGCCGACAAGACCTGGGTCATCGCCACCGACACCGTCTTTAAGCCGTTCGAGTACACCGACGCATCCGGCAACTTTGTGGGTATCGACGTGGATATCGTCGCCGCCGTTGCCGAGGATCAGGGCTTTAAGTACGAGCTGAAGTCCCTGGGCTGGGATGCCGCCATCGCTGCCTGCCAGTCCGGCCAGGCCGACGGCATGATCGCCGGTGCCTCCATCACCGAAAAGCGCAAGGCCAGCGGCTGGACCTTCAGCGACAGCTACTATGATTCCAACCAGACGCTGACCGTCCCCGCCGATTCCGACATTGCGGGCTTTGCCGACCTGTCCGGCAAGATGGTCGCCGTCAAGACCGGCACCCAGGGCGCTACCTACGCCGAGAGCCTGAAGGACGAGTACGGCTTTGACCTGACCTACTTTGAGGATTCTCCCACGATGTATCAGGCCGTTCTGGGCGGCCAGTGCGTCGGCTGCTTTGAGGACACCCCCGTCATGAAGGCGTCCATCAAGGACGGCGGTCTGGCCCTGAAGGTGCTGGACGACACCGCCAGCGACCCCGCCCCCTACGGCTTCGCCGTTTTCAGCGAGGACAGCCAGGAACTGCTGGATATGTTCAACAAGGGTCTTGCCGACATCAAAGCCAACGGCAAGTATGACGAGATCCTGAAAAAGTATTTGGGCTAAATAAGTAAATAGCGCGGGGACGCCTGTTTTCGCAGGCGGCCCCGTTTTTTCGCAACAACCAAACCCGAAAGGAGTCCTTCGCCTTGGTTTTTAAGATCCTTGCCGAGTACGGCCCCATGCTGCTGGCTGCCATGGGGCAGACCCTGCTGCTGGCCCTGTGGAGCCTGTTTTTTGCCTGCCTGATCGGCCTGTTTGTGGGTATTTTAAGCGTACTGAAAAACCGCGTCTGCAACGTGATCGCTACGATTTTCGTCGATATCATCCGCGGTGTGCCGATGATCGTGCTGGCGTTTTTTGTGTTTTTCGGTGTGCCGATGCTGATGAACGACACGCTGCACTGGTCTGACCTGTTCGGCAGCAAGTTTATGTTCACGGCCTTGCAGGCGGGCATCATCTGCCTGTCGCTGAACTGCGGTGCGTACATGGCGGAAATCATCCGCGCCGGTATCGAGAGTGTTGACAAGGGTCAGATGGAGGCGGCCCGCAGCCTGGGTCTGCCGTACTGGAGGGCCATGGCCAAGGTCGTGCTGCCGCAGGCCATCCGCACGATGATCCCCTCCATCATCAACCAGTTTATCATCACGCTGAAGGATACCTCGATCCTGTCGGTCATCGGTTTCCCCGAGCTTGTCAACACCGCCAAGAACGTCAACGCCAATGTCATGCGCGCGTTGGAGGTCTGGTTTATCGTAGGTGTGATGTATTTGATTGTCATTACGCTGCTGTCGCGTCTGGCAAAGCGTGTGGAGAGGGGGCTGAACCGTGGCCGTGAATAAGAACAACGTGAAAATTCACGTCGAGCATCTGAAGAAAAACTTCGGCAGTCTGGAAGTACTCAAGGACGTGTCCGCCGATATCTGTGAGGGCGAGGTCGTCGTCATTCTGGGACCGTCCGGCAGCGGCAAGTCGACCTTTCTGCGCTGCCTGAACCGACTGGAGGACATCACCGGCGGCACCGTGATCGTGGACGGCCATGACATGACCGACAAGAAAACCGACCTGAACAAGGTGCGCGAAAACGTCGGCATGGTGTTCCAACACTTTAATTTGTTCAACAACCTGAACGTGCTGGGCAACATGATGCTGGCACCCGTGGAGCTGAAAAAGGCCGACAAGGCCGCCGCCAAGGAGGAGGCCTTCCGCCTGCTGGAGCGCGTGGGCCTGGCCGAAAAAGCCGAGGCCTACCCCGCACAGCTTTCGGGCGGGCAAAAGCAGCGCGTGGCCATTGCCCGCGCCTTGGCCATGCACCCCGATATCCTGCTGTTTGACGAGCCGACCAGCGCCCTGGACCCCGAAATGGTGGGCGAGGTTTTGCAAGTCATGAAGCAGCTTGCCGCCGACGGCATGACGATGGTCGTTGTCACCCACGAGATCGGCTTTGCCCGCGAGGTCGCCACCCGCGTGATTTTTATGGAGGGCGGCTACATCGTGGAGGAAGGTACGCCCGAGCAGGTCATTGACCACCCGCGTCAGCAGCGAACGGTGGATTTTTTGAGCAAGGTTTTGTAAGAAAACTGCTTTGACTTTATGCACCCTTTGCAACCTTTCGGCTGGTTTGTAGGGAGGGGTCTCGACCCCTCCTTGCTGCCTTGCCAAAAGAACGGCGCAACGAGAAAACCGCGCGCCATTCGGCGCGATTGAATGCGCTGCGCGCGGTCAGATGTGCGGATGGGTCAAGACCCATCCCTACAAATTTCCCGGAAACGGACTTTTTCTGCAAACTGATGTGCTCGCTTAGGCGGGCACATTTTTTATAGGACAATACATTTTAACCGCCGTGCGAAAGCCTTCCCCCTTTGGGGGAAGGTGGCGCGCCCCCGCGCCGGATGAGGGGGAGGTGTCCGCTAGGTACCCCCTCATCAGTCACCTGCGGTGACAGCTTCCCCCAAAGGGGGAAGCCATACAGGTGCACGGCGACCCTGCGGTGCGGCGTCTTGTAAAATGCGACGATATGTGGTATAATCTCAACATATATGCAAATTTTACACAGAAAGGCTTTTCTTATGAGCGAAAAACCGCAAAACACCGCCGAATGGACCACCGTGGTGCGCCCGCGCACCGGCTGGTTTGACATAGACCTCGCCGAGCTGTGGCGTTACCGCGACCTGATCGTCATGTTCGTCAAGCGCAATTTTACCGTGCTGTACAAGCAGACCATCCTGGGACCTGCGTGGATCATCCTGAACCCGCTGCTGACAACCGTCATCTTCAACGTGGTGTTCGGCGGGCTGGCCGGGCTTTCTACCGACGGCACCCCCGCGTTCCTGTTTTATATGGCGGGCAACACGGTCTGGACCTTCTTTGCCAACTGCGTCAACAATACGGCCAACACCTTTGTAAATAACTCCGGTGTGTTCGGCAAGGTGTATTTTCCGCGCCTGACCACCCCCATCAGCCAGGTGCTTACGGCGCTTATCAACTTTCTGGTGCAGTGCGCGATGTTCGCCTGTTTCTGGGTATACTTTGCCGTGACCGGTGCGCAGATCCGCCTCAGCCTGTGGGTGCTGGCGCTGCCGGTGGTCATGCTGCAGGTCATGCTGCTGGGCTTGGGCGTGGGCATCATCGTGTCCAGCCTGACCACCAAATACCGCGATCTGGCCATTGCCGTGGGCTTTGGCGTACAGCTGTGGATGTACGCCTCCCCCGTGGTGTATCCCGTTTCGATGCTGGACGACAGCCCCCGCCTGCAGGCGCTGCTGCAGTTCAACCCCATGACCGCCCCCATTGAGGTGTTCCGCGCCGCGACCCTGGGCGGCGGCACCGTGACGGCGTGGAGCGTCGCTTACAGCCTTGTGTTTACCGCTGCGGCGTTGATTTTGGGCGTTGTGCTGTTCAGCCGCATTGAAAAAACCTTTATGGACACCGTGTAAGGAGGGGGACTATGCAGCAAACCGAAAAGACCCCCGTGATTCAAATCGAGGGGCTGAAAAAACAATACAAGCTCGGCCAGATCGGCGGCGGCACACTGACGCATGATCTGCAAAGCTGGTGGGCACGTGTGCGCGGCAAGGAGGACCCCAACACCGTCATCGGCACCGACACGCGGCTGTACGGGCAGACCTTTATGGCGCTCAACGGCGTGGATCTGACCGTGTACAAGGGCGAGGCGCTGGGCATTATCGGCCGCAACGGCGCGGGAAAATCCACCCTGCTCAAGCTGCTGACCCGCATCACCGCCCCCACCGAGGGCGAGATCCGCATCAAGGGCCGCATTTCCAGTATGCTGGAGGTCGGCACCGGCTTCAACAACGAGATGACCGGCCGCGAAAACATCTATATGAACGGCGCGATCCTGGGCATGTCCCGCGCCGAGATCGACGCAAAACTGCCGCAGATCATTGAATTTTCCGAGTGCGGCGACTTTATCGACACCCCCGTCAAGCGCTATTCCAGCGGCATGTTTGTCAAATTGGCCTTCGCCGTGGCGGCGCATCTGGACAGCGAAATTCTGGTCATGGACGAGGTGCTGGCCGTCGGCGATATGAAATTCCAGCAGAAATGCCTGGGCAAGATGAGCAACGTCGCCAACGAGGACGGCCGCACCGTGCTGTACGTCAGCCATAACATGAGCACCATCCGCCAGCTCTGCACCCGCTGCATCGTGCTGGACCAGGGCCGCATCATCTATGACGGCGACGTTGAAAAGGCCATTGCCATCTACATGGATACCACCGACGTCAACGTGGTACACTATGACCTGCGCAATGTCGGCCGTATGAACACGGGGGCAGGGCAGCGCCTGCGCCTGGAAAGCCTGGTGTTTTTGGGCAAGGAGTCCAGCGTTTTTGCCGACAATGAGCCGATACGTGTGCAGATACGCTGGCGCGTCACCGAGCCGTTTGCCGGCATCAACATGAAGATGAACCTCCACGCGCGGGATTCCTCGCCCGTGGGCATCACCCACCCGGTCAACCTCGGTGCTGCCGAGCCGGGCACACTGTACACCACCGTGTTTGAGTTTGACCCCGCCATGCTGGGCGCGGGGCAGTATTACTTCTATCTGGATGTGTTTGACGGTGTCATCGGCAACGCGGTCTGCTTGGACAAGCCCGCCGTCGAGTTCGCCTTTGAAGTTACCCCCGGCGATATGAGCATCCCTGAATGGGCACCCGGCTGGGGGCGTATCCATTTCCCGCCGGTCAAGCTGGTGGAGGCAGAGGGATGAACCTGTATATCTGCCACACGGCGTATCAAGTGCTGATCGACCTGCTGCGCGCGTCGCGCACGGCGGGCGGCCCGCACGACATGCTGCTGTCCGACACTGTGCCGGAGGCAGGGGCCTTGGCCGAGCGTCTGCGCGCAAGCGGCGCGGTCAACCCCATCCTTGTGCGGGAAAGTGCCTGGCCGGGTATTGCCGCCGGCTTTTTGGGGCGGCAGCGCAACCGCCGCGGCTTTGAAAAGCGCTGCGGCTGGCACTTGCAGCCCGACCGCTATGCGGAAATATTTATCCATAACGATTGGAGCATCCTGGGGCGCTACCTGCAGGACTGCCGCGCCGCCTACACCCTGTGCGAGGACACCTTTGCCAGCACGATAGGCCCCGACCAGTCGCTGGTCGAAACCCAGCGCAGCCAGCCGGATTTTGCCGAAAAACAGCGCAGCGGCAGGGGTTACCTCTATTGGGGCGACAGCCGCTATTGCCAAAAGGTCGAAAGCGAGGACCCGGCCCGCTGCACCCTGTTTGGGGCGGAAAAGCTCGTCGGTGACAGCAAGGCGCAGCTTTTGCAAAGCCTGACCGAGAGCGAAAAATCTATGGTGCGCAGTGTGTTTATCACACAGCCGCTGCCGCAGAACGCCGCGGGGGCGACGCTGCTTTTGCCCCGCAGCTTTGTGCAGGACGGCTTGCTGACCCAACCGCAGCAGGACGCGATGTTCCAGGCGGTAGCCAAAAAATATACCGTGGGACCGCTGTTTATCAAGACCCACCCGCGCGACGATACCGACTATGCCGCGCTGTTTCCCGACGCCGTGATCCTGCAGCGCACGATGCCCAGCGAGGTGCTGAACTTCTGCCTGCCGTTTACCTTCCGCCGCGCCGTGACCGTGCAGAGCTTTGTGCTGCGCGGGTTTACCGCCGCTGAAGAAAAAATCCACCTGACGCTGGACGAAGCCAAATCTTTATTGTAAAGAGGAAACTGCCATGAAAATCATTGCCGTCATTCCCGCCCGCTATGCCAGCACCCGTATGCCTGGCAAGCCCCTGGCCGATGTGCTGGGCAAGCCGATGATCTGGTGGGTGTACCGCGCCGCCAAGGCCTGCGCCAAGCTGGACGATGTGCTGATCGCCACCGACGATGCGCGCATCGCCGAGGTCTGCGCACAATACGATATGAAATGCGTGATGACCAGCCCCGACCACGATACCCCCACCGGGCGCATCTGGGAGGTCAGCACCAAGGTGGACGCCGACCTGTACCTGCAGCTGATGGGCGATGAACCGCTGGTGAATCCTGCGGCGTTCGATTTGATTTTGCCCGACACCCTGCCCGACGATGCCTGCTATGTGGCGGTGCTGACCAACGTGATGCAGCACCCGGCGGATGTGGTGGATTTTTCCAACCAGAAGGTCGTCACCAACGCCGCGCGCGAAGTGCTGATGATCTCCCGCAGCCCCATCCCGTACCCCAAAGGCACCCTGGATTTTGACTACGAGAAGGTCACGGGCATCCAGCTGTACAGCAAACAGGCGCTGCAATTCTACCACGACACCCCCAAGTCCGTTCTGGAACGCGCCGAGGAAAACGACATGATGCGCTATGTCGAAAACGGGCGCAAGGTACACGCCATCGTAAGCCCGTACAAGACCGTCAGCGTCGATACGCCCAAGGATCTGGCGCTGGTCAATGAAATTTTGAAGGAGAAGCACGATGCCTGACGTAAAGCTGCTGGACTGCACCCTGCGCGACGGCGGATATGTCAACAACTGGCAGTGGGGTGCGTCCCCCGCCAAGCATATCATACGGGCACTGACCAACGCGGGGGTGGATATTGTCGAGGTCGGCTTTCTGCGCAATGTGGCGGGCTATGACCCCGACGTCACCGTCTGCAACACCATCGAGGAGCTGAACCGTCTGCTGCCCCCGCCGGGCAGCCGCGGCAACACGATGTATTCCGGCATGGCGATGCGCTCCAACTATGATATCCGCAAGCTGACGCCCTACGACGGCAGCGGTATTGAAATTCTGCGCATTACCGCGCACGACTACGACCTACGCGAGGGTATGGACTTTGCGCGGGAGGTCAAGGCGCGCGGTTACAAGTTGGCGATCAACCCCATCAACATCATGGGCTACACCGACAGCGAGATTTTGTGGATACTGGACGAGGTCAACAAGATCCACCCGTGGCAGTTCTCCATTGTGGATACCTTCGGCAGTATGCGCCGCAAGGATCTGCAGCGCATCACCGCGCTGGCAGACCACAATCTGGACCCCGCCATTCGGCTGGGGCTGCACCTGCACGAGAATATGGCCCTGAGCTTCTGCCTGGCGCAGGAATTTTTGGAAATGCCGCTGCAGCGCGATAAAACCGTGGACGCAAGTCTGATCGGTATGGGGCGCATCCCCGGCAACCTGCCCATTGAGTTGACCGCCGATTATATGAACGAGAACTGCGCCCGCCACTTTGATCTGGATCAGATCATGGACGCCATTCAGGATTACATCGCCCCCATCAAGGGCGAAAGCCCGTGGGGCTACACCCCGGCGTACTTTTTGTCGGCGCGGTTCAACCTGCACCGCAACTACGCCGAGCATTATCTGGGCAAGGGCGATCTGACCAACCGCGACATCAACCACATTCTGGCTGCCATCGCACCCGAAAAAAAGACCGCTTTTGACAAGGACTATGCCGACACCCTGTACCGCGAGTACAAAAACCGCCGTGTGCAGGACGACGAGGCCTTACACGATCTGCACACCGCCTTTGCGGGCAAGACCGTGCTGGTGCTGGCACCCGGCGCCAGCCTGGCCACCTCCGAGGGACAGGCCGCCGTGGCTGCCGCCGATGCCGATGTGTCGGTTTCGGTCAACTTTGTGCCGAACGGCCGTGCGGTGGACTACGCCTTTTTCTCCAACGCCAAGCGCTTTGAGGAGGACAAGACCTACCCCTGCCGCCTGATCCTGACCAGCAACCTGCGCTCTGCCAGGCAAGCCGCCGTGCTGAACTACGACCGGCTTTCCACCGCCGACGACCAGGGCGGCAACAGCATGCTGATGCTGCTGCGTCTGCTGCGGCTGTGCGGGGCCGCCAAGGTCAGGCTGGCGGGTGCCGACGGCTACCGCCCCGGCACGGCTGCCTACGCCGACGCGGGGCTGCACACCCATACAGGGCGCGGCGAAAGCTACAACCAACAGGTCGCCGGGGCTATGCGCACCGTCGGTTTGCCCATTGAGTTTTTGACCCCCAGCGAGTACGAAGGAGCCATGCCGTGATACGATTGTTGGTTTTGGACGTAGACGGTACAATGACCGACGGCGGTGTCTACTACGATGCCACCGGCAATGAGCTGAAAAAGTTTGCCATCAAGGACGGAGCCGGTCTGGTGCTGGCGCGCACAGCAGGGATCCGGGTCATGATTTGCACAGGGCGCGAAAGCGCGGCCGTGCGCCGCCGCGCCGCAGACCTGAAAATACCCGACGTGTACCAGAATGTTTCCAATAAAGAGACGTTTCTGCGCGGTTTTATGCAGCAAAACGGCTATGCCAAGGCGGAAACCGCCTACTGCGGCGACGATTTGAATGACCTGGCGGCCATGGCACTGTGCGGGTTTGTGGCCTGCCCCGCCGATGCCGCACCCGAGGTGAAGGCGGCGGCGGACTATGTCTGCCCCCAAGCGGGCGGGAACGGCGCTGTGCGCGGCGCCGTTGAAGCGATTCTGCGGCAGGACGGGCGCTGGCAGGCTGCCGTGCAGGCGGCCTTCGGCGCAAAGGTGTAAGGTGACGTATGACCATCTGCTTTTTCTCGGCGCAGTACCTGCCCACACCCGGCGGGGTCGAGCGCTATACCTGGAATCTGGCGCGGCGGTTCACCGCGGCGGGGCATCGGGCGTTGGTCGTTACGGCGGCGCTGCCGGGCCTGCCCGCGCGGGAAACCGACGAATACGGCATTGAAATTTACCGTCTGCCGTCCTTTCCCGTGATGAACGGGCGGTTCCCCGTGCTGAAGCCGTGGGCCGATGCCGCCGATTTGTGGGCGCAGGACATCGACTTTGCCGTGATCCAGACGCGGATGTACACCCAAAGCATCTGGGCGGCGCGGCAGTGTCGGCGGCGGGGGATCCCCGCGCTGGTGCTGGACCACTCCACCGGCTATATGATGCACGGCGGCGCGGCGGGCCTTGCAGGCAAAATGTACGAGCACCTGGCCTGCAACATTATCAAAGCCTGCGGGTTCCCCTTCTACGGCGTCTCCGGCGATGTCTGCAGCTGGCTGCGCACCTTCGGCATCACCGCCGCTGGCCGCCTGCCCAACGCCGTGGACCCGGCGGAACTGGCCGCCTTAGCCAGCGACCACCCCCGCGACTTCCGGGCAGAATTCGATCTCGCCCCCGCCACCCCCATCATAGCCTTTGTGGGGCGGCTCATCCCCGAAAAAGGCGCGGCCAAGCTGGCCGAAGCCGTGCGGCAGCTAAACCAAAACGGCACGTCCTGCGCCCTTTTCATCGCCGGCACCGGCCCCGAGGAAAACACCCTGCGCCAGCTCGGCGCCCCCATCTACGCGCTGGGTGCCCTGCCCCACCCGCAGATCGTGCAGCTGTTAACGCAGGCCGATTGCTACTGCCTGCCCACCGAGTACGCCGAGGGCTTCCTGTCCGATTCCGAGCGCTACAACGCCGTGCTGCGCACCTGGGAAAAAGCCACCAACGACGTCACCGACGCCCTGCAGAAGAACATGGACCGCTAC
>USNZ01000011.1 GCA_900556255.1 uncultured Oscillospiraceae bacterium | reverse complement strand
CGGAACTGGAAAACGCGTTTGCCACCCCCGATGTCGTGCTGTATATGGCTGCCGCCCAAAACGCGGCCGCAAACGGCGAGACCGCAACCCCCACTGTCAGCGATTTAGACGCAGCCGCCGCACAGATGGCCGCCATGGCCAACGTACCCGGTGCACGTGAGATGCTGCAAGCCCGCCTGAGCGAGGAATTGTCCGCGATGGACACCTCAATGGCGGACAATCTTTCCCAGCAAGCCACTCTGCTGGTCAAATTGGAATACGAGGCCCAGGGCATTGCCCATGATGTTCAGCTTACCTACCTGCTGCACACCGGCGGGCGAATGCTGGCTCTGACACTGCTGATGGTCGCCGTCTCCATTGCGGTAGGCTTTATTGCGTCGCGCGTGTCGGCTGCCATCGGGCGCGACTTGCGGCGCGATGTGTTTGGCACCGTGGTCGGCTACTCCAACGCCGAAATCGAAAAATTCTCCACTGCATCGCTGATCACCCGCACCACCAACGACATTCAGCAGGTGCAGTTTGTCTGCGTTATCCTGCTGCGTATGGTGGCCTACGCCCCCATTTTGGGCATCGGCGGTATCCTGCACGTTGCCGAGGGCGACACCGGCCTGGAATGGATCATCTTTGTGGCAGTGGCGGCGCTGCTGTTGCTGATTATCTTTTTGATGAGCGTGGCAATGCCCAAGTTCAAGCTGATGCAGACCCTTGTTGACCGTCTGAACCTTGTCAGCCGCGAAATTTTGACCGGCATTATGCCCATCCGTGCCTTCAGCCGCGAGTCTTTTGAGGAGCAGCGCTTTGACAAGGCCAACACCGACCTGATGAAAACCCAGCTGTTCACCAACCGCACCATGGTTGCCATGATGCCTTTTATGACCCTGATCATGAACGGCACCAGCCTGCTGATCGTCTGGTTTGGCGGTAAAGCGATGGATCTGGGCACTATGCAGGTGGGCGAGATGATTGCCTTTATCACCTACACGATGCAGATCGTTATGTCCTTCCTGATGCTGTCGATGGTTGCCGTCATGCTGCCCCGCGCGGGAGTAGCCGCCGACCGCATCCACGAGGTCATCTCCACGCCCGCCACCATCCGCGACCCCGATGCCCCCAAGGCCCTGCCAGAGGGCGGCGTTCACGGTGTGGTGGAATTCCACGATGTCAGCTTCCGCTATCCCGGCTCGGACGAGGACGCGCTGGAACATATCAGCTTTACCGCCAACCCCGGTGAGACCACTGCCATCATCGGCTCAACGGGCTGCGGCAAATCCACCCTGCTGAACCTGATTCCCCGTTTTTATGACGCCACACAGGGCAGTGTGACGATTGACGGCGTAGATGTACGGGATATGTCCCAGGCGCAGCTGCATGCACAGCTTGGCTATGTGCCGCAAAAGGGCATTTTGTTCAGCGGCACCATCGACTCCAACCTGAAATTTGGCGGCGACAGCATCACCGATGCCGACGCCTGTGAGGCTGCCGAGATCGCTCAGGCAACCGAGTTTATCTCCGCCAAGCCGGAGGGATTTGCCAGCCCCATCGCGCAGGGCGGCAGCAATGTGTCCGGTGGGCAGAAGCAGCGTCTTTCGATTGCCCGCGCCATTGCCCGCCACCCGCAAATTTATCTGTTTGACGACAGTTTCTCGGCGCTGGACTACAAGACCGACATTGCCCTGCGCCGCGCGCTGAAGGCCAAGACCCGCAGCGCCACCGTCATTATTGTGGCGCAGCGCATTTCTACCGTCTTGCATGCCAACCAGATTCTCGTTCTGGACGAGGGACGCATTGTCGGCAAGGGCACCCATGCCCAACTGCTGGAATCCTGCCCCGAATACCGCGAGATTGCCCGCAGCCAGCTGAGCCAGAAAGAGCTGAATTTGCAGAAGGAGGATGCGTGATATGGCAGGACACGGACGTATGACGACGGAGCGCGCCAAGGATTTTAAGGGCACGCTGCGTCAACTGCTTTCCGCTTTGGGCAAATATAAGTTTTCTTTAGGCATCGCCTGCGTATTTGCCATACTTTCGACAATTTTTAACATTGCAGGCCCCAAGGTGCTGGCAAAAGCCACCACAGCACTGGCCACCGGCTGGATCGCCAAGCTGCGCGGAACCGGCGGCATCGACTTTGCCTACATCGGTAAGGTGCTGCTGTTCTTGCTGGGGATGTACCTGTTCAGCGCCGCGTTCAGTTTTATCCAGGGCTGGCTGATGACCGGGCTTTCGCAAAAGGTCTGCTATGACTTCCGCGACCGCATCAGCAAAAAAATCAACCGTCTGCCGCTTTCCTATTTTGAAAAGCGCACGGTGGGCGAGGTGCTTTCCCGCATTACCAACGACGTGGACACCTTGGGGCAAAGCCTGAACCAGAGCATTACCCAGCTGATCACCAGCATTACCACCATGGTCGGCGTACTGATTATGATGCTGTCCATCAGCCCCAAAATGACGCTGATTGCACTGCTGATTTTGCCCGTCTCGCTGGCGTTGGTGCTGGTTGTGGTAAAATTCAGCCAGAAATATTTCAAGGCGCAGCAGGCAACCTTGGGCGTTGTCAACGGTCAGGTCGAGGAGGTCTACGCCGGGCACAACGTCATCAAGGCGTTCAACCGCGAGGCTGCCGTATTGGCGGACTTTAACGCCGCCAACGAAAAACTGTACGAATCTGCGTGGAAATCCCAGTTTTTGTCCGGCATGATGATGCCTATCATGAACTTTGTCGGAAACCTTGGGTATGTGGCAGTCGCCATTGTGGGCAGTATCTTTGCTGCCGGCGGCATCATTACCATCGGTGATATTCAGGCATTTATTCAGTACGTCAAAAACTTCACCCAGCCCATCCAGCAGCTTTCGCAGGTGTCCAACATGCTGCAAAGCATGGCTGCTGCCGCCGAGCGCGTCTTTGAGTTCCTGGGCGAGGAAGAAGAAGACCAGACCGCTGACCCTGCACGCCGCACAGACCCCGCTTGCATTGACGGTCAGGTCACCTTTGAACATGTCCGGTTCGGCTACACGCCCGAAAAGACAGTCATCCGCGATTTCAGCTGCCAAATCCAGCCCGGTCAAAAGGTGGCCATTGTCGGCCCCACAGGTGCCGGTAAGACTACCATAGTCAAGCTGCTGATGCGCTTTTACGATGTAAATTCCGGCGCTATCACGCTGAACGGTCACAACGTCCGCGACTTTGACCGCAGTGCCCTGCGCGAGGGCTTTGGCATGGTCTTGCAGGACACCTGGCTGTTCAAGGGCACCATTATGGAAAATATCCGCTACGGGCGGTTAGATGCCACCGATGAGGAGGTCATTGCCGCTGCCAAAGCTGCCAATGCCGACCACTTTATCCGCACGCTGCCGGGCGGCTACCAGATGGAACTGAACGAGGAAGCCTCCAACGTCAGCCAAGGTCAAAAGCAGCTTTTGACGATTGCCCGTACCATTTTGGCGGACAACCGCATCCTGATTCTGGACGAAGCCACCTCCAGCGTAGACACCCGCACCGAGCAGCGCATCCAGACAGCGATGGATCGCCTGATGGAGGGCCGCACCAGCTTTGTCATTGCACACCGCCTGTCGACCATTCGCGATGCCGACCTGATTTTGGTTATGCGCGACGGAGATATTGTCGAGCAGGGCACCCACGACGAACTGATTGACGCAGGCGGGTTCTATGCCGACCTGTACAACAGCCAGTTTGAGGGCGTAACCGCTTAATTCCTGTACAAAACCTGCCAATCGTCCATTGAAAACCACCCCATCTCTGCTACAATAGGTATATTCCTGCTATAAAGGGCACAAGGGGAGGTTTGTATGGGCAAGATCGGTCTGATCGTAGAGGGCGGCGGCATGAAGTGCGCGTACAGCGCAGGTGTTTTGGACGCCTTTCTGGACGAACATATCTCCTTTGATTACGCCATTGCCGTGTCGGCAGGCGCCGCCAATGCAGCCTCCTATCTGGCCGGGCAGCGCGGACGCAACCTGCGCTTTTACACCGATTGGACGCATGACCCCGCGTATTTCGGTCTGAAATCCTATCTGAAAACAGGGAACCTGTTCGGACTGCATTATATCTATGCCGATTTGACCAACAGCGACGGCAAAGACCCGCTGGATTACCCCGCCCTGATGGCCAACCCCACCGAATATTGGATAGTCGTCACCGATGCCGCCACCGGCGCACCGGTCTATTTCCCGAAAAACGCGCTGCATCAGGACGATTACCGCTGCATTATGGCGTCCTGCGCCCTGCCTGCTGCCTGTAAGCCGATAGAGATCGACGGCAGTTTCTACTATGACGGCGGTGTCTCTGACGCCATCCCCGTGCAGCGCGCACTGGCGGACGGCTGTGACAAGGTGGTGGCCATTTTATCGAAGCCGCGCGGCTTTGTGAAAAAGCCGGAGGGCATGCGGCTGTTTTACAGCACGATGTGCCGCAAATTCCCGAACACCGTCAGGGCCTTGAACGAGCGCCATATCATGTACGCAAAAGGCCAAAAACGCCTGTACGATTTGGAAAAGGACGGCAAAGCATTTATTTTTGCCCCCAGCGCGCCGCCCAAGATGAGCACCTACACGATGAATCGCGCTGTGGAACAGCAGCTGTATGATCTCGGCCTGCGGGATTTCAACACCGCCAGGCAGCAATTCAAGAGCTTTTTACAAAAAGAATAGCGATGCAAACCGAAAGCAGGGCAGCCACGGCTGCCCTGCTTTCGGTTTTTATTGGGTGAAGGCAAGCGGGGTGTAATCCACGCTGCCGTTCAAAAGTTCCGACAGTGGTATCACGCCATATATTCTCCAGTTCACTTTCTGCGTCACCGTCGCGCCCGATTCATCTATTGTCTGCACATTTCTGCTTTTTCCGTCGTAGGCCACCAATACGTTGCCATTGCGGATATTTTCTATCGCTATTTTTTCAATATCTTTGCCCGGAATATAACACTCTTGGCTTATTTCTGTCATCTTGTCGCCCTTGCAAAAATATTGATGTCGGGAGTTTTCCCCCGTTCCATTTCCCTTTGCATCGCGGGCAAATTCGTACACATTCAAAAGCCAGCCGTCCCTATACCCCTCAACCGAGTAGCCGGTTACGCGACCCTCACACGTGGTTGGCAGTCCGGTTGCCAATACCATTTTTTGCCCGGTTATGGGGTCAATCACAGACACCGCACCCTCCTGGCTGTTGTACTCGGCAATGGCGCATGCACGGTCATTATAGTACCATCTGTATTCTTGTGCAAAGCTTGCATACCCGCGGTTTTCTTCATTAGGCGGCACAATCACCGTTCCGCCATCACGTTCATAACATTGAAGTTCTGTATAAGCACCTGTTTCCAAATCCAACGCACCGACAACCACCTGAGCCTTTCCATATTGACTCCACATTTCCCTGATAAAGTACAGTTGTCTTTCTGCCGCCCCTGCCATGTAAACCATCTCAGGGGCGCCCCACTCATCGGGCGGAGAAAGTTCGTCCCAACGGTAAATTTCCTTAGCCTCAAAAGTGTTCCTATTCACAGCATACAAAAAACCCTGCATACCGTTCTCGTACATATCACGATATGCTATAAAGTACAGATTTTCCTCGTCCTGTGCAAGCGCAGTCGAAACCAGGCCCATGTCATTCGGAAGTTCAAGCATGACCTGTCGCTCTGTGCGGTCAGCATTGATTTTTTCCAGCGTGTAATAATTTTGCTCATCTGCATAGTGAAAGACAGCGGCGTACAACTCCTTTTCATCGGAAAATGTCTCCACGTTTGTCGCCGCACCGTAAAATGCCGGACAGCTGTCCGTATCGTGAGAGCATCCGGTTTTCCGGCAGACAGGGTGCGCCTCACCGGATTTCATATCTATGCTGTAAACAATCGCGCTGTTGCTTGCGGAGTCCTTTCCGATTTCCCAATCCTGAAAAGCGTGATAGTAGGTATCTCCGTCACCTTTGTCCAGCATACAGACGGTCCCTTTTCCGATCGCCTGTTGCGGTTGCGTTTCGGTTTGCTGTTTAGCCAACGTCGTTTTTTGCTCCGTTTCAGGCGTTTTGCTCGGTGTATTGCCGCAGGACGTCAGGGCAAGCGCCAACACCGTCACCCATGCAATAGCAGATTTTTTCACGTTCCATCCTCCTTTGAAAAGACACGGTCAAACTCGGCAAAGTTTTTCGGGGTCATGCTCACGGCAGACAACGTAATGCCGTCGTCGTAGTTCACCACCAGGTAGACCTGCGCCGTCTCGCTGTACGCCGCCGCGCCGTAGCTTTGTGCACTGCGCGGCCAGTTCAGCACTTGCCAATCCGCAAAGCTGTCCAGCCCCAGGGCGGCACAGTAGCTTTGCAGATTTTGCTGTGCGGCGGCATCATCCCAACTTTCTTCTCGGTTTTGATAGTTCAAAAACAGCGGCATATCGTCATAGGACAGCGTAATATCCAGGTATATCGGGCAGCTGCGGTATGTGTCCTCCGCATCGGTTTCCTCATGTGCCGCATAGGTGCCGGAAAGTGAAAACTGCGTCAGCCCACCGGGGGCCGTCGTAATGCGCCAGCCGTAATGCTCTGTGTCCTGCATGGCAGCCAGCGCATTTTCGTAGCTTTCGCTGCGCATCAACCCGGCCGAGTACAGCGTTTGCAAAACATTCTGTACGCGGGCCAGTTGGGTTTCGTCCGCGTCGATCGGTGTCCAGCCGTCGTCCTGCCAGATGTCCATGCCCAAATGCAGGTTCAGCACATGGTCGCAGGTATACAACAGGCAGGCGGTCGGGTTGGCGCGCCCCTCGGCAGAGAAGTCCTCGTTTGCCGCCTGGCTATGCGGTTCTTTAAGCAACACGCTGTCCCCCGCGCCAAACACGAAAAACGGCAGCGCCAGACTGCCCAGCACGACCGCCGCACACAGCAGCAGGGGCAGCAGCCCATCAGCCTTGCGTTTCATCGGCGGCCTCCTTTTCTGCGGGCAGCGTGATCGTTACGATCGTGCCGCAATTTACGGTACTGTCTATCTGCATCTGCGCCCCGTGCGCGTGCGCAATTTTGGCACACAGCGCCAGCCCTATGCCGCTGCCGCCCTCGGCACGGCTGCGGGATTTATCCACCATGTAAAAGGCCTCTGTCACGCGGGGCAGGTCGGCTGCAGGGATTCCGCAGCCGGTGTCAGCCACGGTAAACACAGCTTGCTGCCCCATCTGCTTGCATTGCAGTGTGATGGATGCCCCCGCGATATCCTTGCAGGCGCGCTGCGCATTGATAACCAGATTGCGCAAAAGGTCGACCCACAAACTGCGATCAACACACACGGTAATGCCCGCTGCTATCGTGCGCGGCACAGGGGTACTGCCCTGCGGCAGACTGCGCACCACCTGGTAGAACAAGGTACCGTCCTGTATCGGCTCGGGCTGCAGGGCGTTTGCCTTGTCCAGCCCCATCAGAGCCAGCAAACTGCGGCTCAGCGTTTCCAGACGCTGGGTTTCGTGATAAATATAATTGGCGGATTCGCGCTGCAAATCCACATCGTCGGGCTTAGCCCGCATCAGGTCGGCATAGCCCAGCATCGACGTCATGGGGGTCTTGACCTCATGGGTAAAGGCTGCGATGAAATCCTGCTGGCTCTGCATAACGGCACCCATCTCGTCGATTTTCCCTTCAACAGCAGCCGCCATCCTGTCAAAACTGCGGCTCAGTGTACCGATTTCATCGTTGGTCTGTATCTGTGTGCGCCGGGCGTATTCGCCGTCGGCGATCTTCTCGCTGGCTGTGCGCAGTTCCGTCAAAGGACGCGTCACCCTGCGGCTGAGCAGTACTGCCGCCGCACCGCCCAAAGCCAACAGCAGTACCGAGGCCGCCAACCAGGCTTTCAGCTGCTCGTCCCGTGTTGTAAACACGGCGGTGACATCGTAGCTGCACAGAATATCTGCCTGTACACCGGGAATATCCAACGGCTGCGCCAGCAGCAAATACCAACATCCGTCCGTCTTGGCCAGCTGCCAGCTTTCGGCGCCGCCTGCCACCGCCTGTATCTGCACATTGCGCGGCAGGGTCGCAGGCAGGGCAGAGTACAGCGCATACTGTCCGTCCAGCCAAAGGGACAATCCGCTGTTTTCGTTGGCGGTCTGCTCCGCGTATTGTTGGGCCGATGAGGCCAGGATATAGTTTTCAAACTGCGGCGTGCCGTAGGCATCGGCCTTTCGGTTGCCGTTTGTCATGATACTGCGTTCCAGCGCGTATTTTTCTTTTTTCTGTTGGATACGCATCGCCTCCCGCGTGGAGGCCATACTGCCGGAAAAGCTCTTTCCCGTCAGTATCAACCCCGCCGCGCAGAGCGCACAGGATAAAAGCGTAATGCAGCCCACGGATAATTTGGTTGCAAATTTCATGGCGGATTCTCCCTTTTGCCTTTACTGTCACTCCCCCGTCAGGGTTTTAGCAGGGGGTACGGTTTTGTTTGCCCTGAAAGGCTATACCCGCATGGCAGCTCGGAAATCCTGCAGTCGGTTTCATACAATATCCCTCCCCAGCAGGGTTATGGGCGTCCATTCCTGACTGCCTGCCAGATAATCCTCAAGCGAGATCAAACCATATTCGCCGCGGCAATGGTTGACGGTATCCACCACGCCGTTGGGCAGGGTATTTTTCTCGGTATAGGGTTGTTCATTGTACATCAGCAGAACGTTGCTTTCGTCCGCCGTGATGACCACCGGACTGCGGGGGATCGACTGATCCTTAAACCAGCTTACCGGCATCGTGCGGTATTCGCCGGTATCAGGATTCAGGCGACATTCCCCCACACCGTCAATTTCAGCTCTCAGCCAGCCGTGCAGCGCTTCCGGGATAAGGCAGCTTACCTTGCCGGGCAGTTCGAGGTCTGTGGTTTCGGTGCCGCCCGTAAGCAGGTTCAGCTTGGTTACTACGCCGTCCTCCCGCAGAAGGTAGGCAGTGTCATTTTGCACCAGCTTAATCGTGCCTTCCTCCGCCTTCCAACGCAGTCCCATATCTGTCAGGTTGCCCGCTGTGTCCACCGCCCAGAGGGAGCAGGTTTGTTCCTTGGCGGCGGCTTCGTCTGCCGCAAGATATGCCTTCAATTCCTCTTGCGGGTCGCCGCCCTCCTCGCGAACAAGAGTCGGCTCCTCATAGCCGCCGTATTTCTGCAGCAGGATCTTGTCCTGCCAGCAGCCTGCCGGCCAGCAGGATTCCTGCGCGGCCAGTTCCTCATGCAAAAAGCTGCTGATGCCGTCACGGTTGATTTTATACCCATCCACGACATTGGTCACAGGCACATTGACAGCTGTGTAAAGCGATTTGTTGTTGTCTGCATAGTACAGGCTGCTGCCGTCGGTATACCAGCTGCCCAGGGTGTCCTCAAATTCGGGCACAGCATCGCCCTGTGCTATCCTGCATCTGTTTGCACCGTTCAAATCGGAAATATCCACATAGGTGTTGTTTCTCTCCTCACCGCGCTCATCGGCGATCCAGTACAGTGTATCTCCGGCCGGAATCAAAATCGTTGTCGGAACAAGGTTTTCCTTTATCTCTATCATGTAGGCCGGGCAGGTGTCATCGGCGTGGGCACAGCCCGATTTACCGCAAAGCACCTGCTGCTGACCTGTGATTGGGTCCACGGTAGTGGCAAAGTATTTGCCGCTGTCCCCCACATCCATAGGGATATACGCAATGCCGTCCTGCATCGTGCAGCCGTAGGACATCAAGATGGGGGTAAGCTCGGCTGTTTCCTGCGCGGCAGACGTTTCATTTTGGGCTGAACTTACGGGTTTACTGCGTGTGCCCTCCTGGGTTTCGGATTGTGCCTGCACTCCGCAGGCAGTCAGTGCCAATGCCAACAGGCAGGCAAGAAATTTTGCAGACGTTTTCATAAAAAATCTCCTTTCGTCTTGGTATGGCACCAGTATACGGCGGGTTTGTTTCCCGCGTGTCACAGCTTTGTTACAGGCAGGATACTTTTTTGGTTTATTCTTTTTCCAGCATATACCCGACCTGGCGCACACTGTGCAGCCGGTCGCCTAAGTTCAGCTTGCGGCGCAGGCGGGTAATGTGGGTGTCCAGGGTACGGGTGGTATCGCCCACCTCGTCATCACCCCAGATGGTTTCGTATAAATAATCCCGATACAACGCACTGCCGCGGTTGCGCAAAAACAGCAACAGCAGCTCGTACTCCTTGCGGGTCAGGTGCATTTCTTCGTCACCGCGCATTACGCGGCAGGCCGCCGTGTCCACCGTGTATTCCCACATGGTATAGGTCACCATGCCGCGCCCCGCACGGCGCAATACACTTTCCACCCGTGCTACCAGCTCGGTGGGGGCAAAGGGCTTGATTATGTAATCGTCCGCGCCGCTGTTCAGCCCGCGCACACGCTCGGCCACGGCGTCCTTGGCCGTAATAAAAATGCAGGGCGTTCCTGTCGGGCGCAGATAGGCCAGCAGGTCGTAACCGTCTATGTGGGGCATCATCACATCCAGCAGCACAAGGTCGTACCGATTTTTCTCCAAAAGGTCGGCGGCCACGCGGCTGTCGGTCACTGCCTCGCAGCGGTAGCCGGTATCGGTCAAAATACGCCGTATCAGCATGGCAATAGCAGGTTCATCGTCCACAATCAAAATCGGTTTCATTCGTTTCACGTCCTGTCAATCAATATGCCACTGTGCCGTCTTGATGGGCCTTGTGGCGACGGTTTCGTTCAGCAAGGCCTCGCGGCTTGCCAGTGCGTAATGTTTCTCGATTCCCTCAAAGGTGCTTGCTGTTCCCGCAAAATAGGCCGTGCGGGTAACGGGGCTTTCACCGTCTTGGATAAGATACCCGCCCGGCACCGTCTGGCACAGAACCCACGGGCAGCATTTTTCATTTTTGCGGGCACAATGCAGCGGGCTGGCAGATAGGGTATCGCCCTCGCGGTTGTAAACATACAGTGTCATTCCGCCGGCGTCGCACAGCATCACGTCCTCATCATACACACCGATCAGAGACATCTGCTCCGGCAGTTCCGCGGCGACTTCGTCCTCGCCGTCAACTGCCTGACGCATAAGTCTGCCCTCCGCATCGGTATGCCACCAAAAACCGTCCCGCATGGCGACAGGATGGTAGCTTCCCATCGGTGCGCCGCTTTGCAGCAGCCTTTCCTGCCCGGTGACCGGGTCAAGCGCGCAGAGATCCACCGTCATATAAGGCAGCAGCTCTGCGTAGTTTTCAAAATTGTAGTGGTCGACAACCGGCTGCGTCGGGCAATCTTCGTCAAGGCGGACGCGGGTAAACAGCAGGGTATCCTGCCACACGCCGGCAAGCCGACCGCCAAAATCATCCCACTGTGCCAGCGTCGTAACACTGCCGTCAGAAAAGTCTGCCCGAACCAGCAATTTTTCATCGCGGACGGTGGGTGTATCGGAAATTTCCCCCGCCTGCAGGTAGACCGCGTCGCCGTCGCAGGCCATGCCTTCCACTGCATTGAGATACCAATTTTGCGGCATCGGCACGCTCTCACCGTTTTGCCCGTTCAAATCCGTGCGCATAAGCACCGGTGTCGTGCCGAAATCAGAGGTTGCGAACCAATATAAATACGCATCATCTGCCAAAACCTGTGTATGATACTCTGCCTTGTTTACGGCTTCGGGTGCGTCCACGCGGCGTTCCTCTGCCTCGGCAAAGTCAAGGCAGCTTGCCCAGGTGCCGTCCTGCCTGTACTGACTGTACATCATCTCGTAATAGCCCGTTTGGTTTACATTATCCACCCAGCAAAGCGGTTTCACCGTTTCCTCTGCCGTAGTCGGCGTCGGCACAGCGTTTTGCGCGGCATCCTGCGCAGGCTGCGCCGCGCACCCCGCCAATACGAGCATTGCAAGACAAACCATTTGCTTTTTCATGGGACAAGCCCCCTTTCTTTCTTGTATTTTACATAAGGATTGTTTCTTGTTTGCAAACTTTTGTCCCCTTGCGGCAAATTATTTTGTGTACAGTCAATATTCCTTTGCTCTTGCCCCCTGGCGTGTAGCCTTGTAATACTGCTTGGGTGTCATGCCGTACTGCTTTTTGAATGCACGGAAGAAGTTGTTGTACCCGCCAAAGCCCGCCTTGCGGTACACCTCCACAATGGGGTAACCCTGCTCGATCAGTTTGCAGCAGCGGTTCAGCTTGGCCTTGCGGATATACTCCGCTACCGTCTGCCCTGTCTGGCGCTTGAACTCCCGCGAGATATGCTCATATGACACAAAAAAGTGCTCCTCCAGCTGCTTTAAGGTGATTTCCTCGTCCAAATGTGTCTGGATATACAAAAACACCTCGTCCAGCATCAGGTGCCGCCGATTGATGGGTGATTTGTGGCTTTCCGCGCCGATGCAGGCGCGCAGCACCAGCACCACAAACATCTGCAGCATTCCTCTTTCATAGACGGACGCCCCAAAATTATCGATGCCCTGCGGAGTCTGTGTCAACTTGCGCGCCAGATTTTTCAGCAGCATAAAAATTTCAATATCGGGACACACGGCAATTTGGCGGAAGGGCACCACCTCGAACGCTGCCGCCAGGTCGGTTTCCCCATCCGAGAGCTCGTGCAAAAGCGCGGCGGGCAGCTGTACCCGCAGCCATTCCAGCGGGCCGTGCACCCCCGGAAACACCAGCGTTCCTTCTTCCCCCGGCTTGAAGATAACCATCGTTTCGGGGTCAACCGGCCAGTTTTGTGCCCCGCAGCGGAATACCGCCGTGCCGCGTAAAAAAATGTACAGGTCATAGTTCGCCCCCGAGGAAAATTCCCGCTGAGCAGAGCTTTGCCAGATGTCCTGCGTTATTGTGTAGTTCAACAAAACACACCCGCCTTTTTTGTGCATTTAGTCTATAAATAAATTGTACTCTGAAATTTTCTTATCTTACTTGTATATTACATCAATTTTAGATAGTTTTCAATCATAAAATGGCTATGTTTTGACAAAAAAACACCTTATAATGCAATTATAAGGTACAACCCACCCACAAAAAGGAGCAGCTTATGCAGATCATTCAGGCGAATTTTCAAAATCGCGCCGGGCATACCCTGCGCGGCATCGTGACCCTGCCGGATGGCGGCGGGGTGTTTCCCATGCTGGTCATGCTGCACGGTTTCGGCGGCAACCTCGGCGGCTACAAGGCCATGTCCACCCAGATGGCCCGCGCCTTAGCCACACAGGGCATCGGCAGCGCACGGTTTGACTATTACGGCAACGGCGAAAGTGACGGCAGTTTCGCTGACATGACTTTTGATGGTCTGCACACCGACATTGCCGATATCTTTGCCTGGGTCAAGGCACAACCTTTTACGGACAATGACCGCGTCTTTTTGTGCGGCCACAGCATGGGCGGCTATCTGGCAGCTTCCACCGCCCCCAAGCTGAACCCGCGCGGTCTGGTGCTTTTGTGCCCGGGCGCTGCCATGTGGTACGGCTGCGCCGAACGCGCCGACGCTGTAACCAAAAGCGGGCAGGACTACGCCGACATTGAAGGACTTTGCTACAAGATGGACTTCAACTACCAGATGGCCAAGCATCCCGACCCCTATACAGAGGCCGCCGGTTACAACGGGCCTGTATTTATTGCCCGCGCCGCCGATGACAAGCTGGTGGACGATGCCTGCTGCCAAAACTACAAAAAGGTGTATCGGTGCGCCGAGGTTATGACCTTAGAGCGCGGCGGG
>USNZ01000010.1 GCA_900556255.1 uncultured Oscillospiraceae bacterium | reverse complement strand
ACGCCAACACCTTTATCTTCCCCAACATCAACGCCGGCAACATCGGCTACAAGATCGCCCAGCGTCTGGGCGGCTACGAGGCCTACGGTCCCATTCTGCAGGGCCTGAATGCCCCCATCAATGACCTGTCCCGCGGCTGCAACGCCGAGGAGGTCTACAAGATGGCCCTGATTACCGCTGCCCTGATTTGATAAGAATTGTATAAAAACAGCCCCTGCGCCAAAGGCGCAGGGGCTGTTTTGCATGGTGCGAACAAAAAGTACCCCGCATACCATGCGGGGTACAGGCTATATAAGCTTAGTAATGCAGGTGCTCGGCGTCCAGCGCATTCAGAACGGGAACCATGGCGGCGGCCTCCGCGCGGGCGGCAATAGGATCCAGCATCAGGTAGTTGCCGCACTCGACAGCCGAGGCACCGGGAATATCACCGGTATACTCTGCCATCCAGGCAAAGGCGTCGCGGGTCAGCTCCAGTGCTTCGGCAGGGGTCAGCCCGGTGGTCACCAGATAAAACCCGGTCAGGCAGCCCATAGGGCCGACATATACAACGCCCTTGCTGAATCGACTGTTGCGGGCGTAGGTGGCAAACAGGTGCTCCAGTGTGTGGGCGCAGGCGGGGGAAAGATAGCTGCCGTGATTAGGACGCTTCATGCGCACGTCCCAGGTCAGGATCTCCCCGTCGGCACCGTCCCGACGCGACAGATACATGCCGGGCAGCAGGGTGGTGTGATCCACGCAAAAGCTGGCGATACGTTCCATAAACAGGCTCCTTATTTGGCCATGGCCTGCACAACGCCGCGGCTGCAGTCCATGGAAATCAACATGCCGTCCTGCAGGGTGCGGGTGGCGTTGGTGGCACCGATGATGACCGCCTTGTCCAGGGTCAGCCCCACAATGGCGGAGTGGCTGTTGGAACCGGCTTCCTCGGTGATGATGCCGGCAGCCTGCTTCATAAAGGGCAGGGCATCGTTGGTGGTAAAGGGTACGACCAGAATCTGGCCGGGCTTGAACTTTTTGTTGGCCTCGGCGGCGTTGCGGCAGACGCAGACCTCACCCTTGACGTTGTGGTGACCGATGCCTACACCGGCCAGCAGGGAGTTGCCTACCATGTGAACCTTAATCATGTTGGTGGTGCCGGAAACGCCAACGGGCACACCGGCGGTGACCACTACCATATCGCCGGAGGAAACATAGCCTGCTTTTTCGGCAGCCTCCACGGACATTTCAATCAGCTCATCGGTGGAATGGGCATAGCCGATCATCAGGGGGACTACGCCGCGGTAGACGTTCATCTGGCGGCGGGTGCTTTCGTCCAGAACGCAGGCAATAATGGGTACTTCGGGGCGGAAGCGGCTCAGGAGACGGGCCGTCTCGCCACTCTTGGAGGCGGTGATGATGGCGGAGGCACCGACGTCGGCGGCGGTGGTGCAGGCGGCATGGCCCACGGCGGCGCTGATGGTCATGCGGGAGGATTCGGATCGTGCATGATGCACGAGGTTGTCGAAGTTGGAGTCAGCCTCGGTGGTCTCGGCAATAGCGGCCATAGCCTTCAGGGCCTCAACGGGGTATTTGCCGGCGGCAGTCTCGCCGGAAAGCATAACAGCGCCGGTGCCGTCATAGATGGCGTTGGCAACGTCGGTGATTTCGGCTCGGGTGGGGCGGGGGTTGACGATCATGGAATCCAGCATCTGGGTGGCGGTGATGCAGATCTTGCCAGCGCTCATGGCGCGGTCGATCAGATGTTTCTGGATAGAGGGGATCTCGGTGTAGTCGATTTCAACGCCCATGTCGCCGCGGGCAACCATGATGCCGTCGGCAACGGTTAGAATCTCGTCAATGTTGTCGATGCCCTCCTGGTTTTCAATCTTGGCGATGATGCGCATATTGCAGTCATGCTCATCCAGAACGTGGCGAATTTCCATAATATCCTGGGCATTGCGGGTAAAGCTCGCAGAAATCAAATCAAAGCCCTGCTCAATGCCGAACAGAATATCGTTGCGGTCACGCTGGCTCATGTAGGGCATGGACAGGTGAACACCGGGCACATTTACACCCTTTTTGGTCTTGATAACGCCATCGTTTTTGACGGTGCAGACAATATCGGTACCCTCAACGGCGTCAATGGCCAGTTCAATCAGGCCGTCGTCCAGCATGATGCGGCCACCGGGCTGCACGTCGCGGGGCAGGTCCTTATAGGTGATGGAGCAGATTTCATTGCTGCCCTCTACATCGCGGGAGGTCAGGGTGAACTTCTGCCCGGCCACCAGCTTTTCGGTGCCGTTGGCAAAGGTGCCCAGACGAATCTCGGGGCCCTTGGTGTCCAGCATGGCGGCTACGGGCAGATCCAGCTCCTGAGCCAGAGAACGCAGCATACGGTAACGGCCTGCGTGCTCCTCGTAGTCACCGTGGGAGAAGTTAAAACGGGCAACGTTCATACCGTTTTCCAGCAGCTGACGCAAAATGCCGGGCTTATCGGTGGAAGGGCCCATAGTACAAACAATTTTCGTTTTACGCATGAGAAATAACCTCCTGAGTATTCAAAAAAATACCAACTTTCCTCACTTTATAGTATACTACAAATCATACAGGCAGGCAAGAGGGGAATCGGGGAAAAGGCTGTCTTGCAGCAAGTTTTTTGCGTTTTGTGCGATGTGGGAAAAACACGGAAAATTTTCTTCAACTTTTGAAAGAAAATTCGGGAAATACTTGCACAACGGCAAAAGATTCGATATAATAGAAGAAACCGTTTAATTATAAGGAGAATATCTGTCATGATTCAATTTTTGTCTGCAACCGGTACTGCCAGCACTGCCGAAATGATCGTCAGCTTTCTGCCCATCGTTATCCTGTTGGTCTTTATGATCGTTCTGGTCTACCTGCCCCAGAAACGTCAGGATAAAAAAGATGCCGCTATGCGCAACTCCATCGAAATCGGAGATAAGGTCACCACCATCGGCGGCATCGTCGGTATTGTCTGCGCCATTTCCGACAAGGACGACACGCTGGTAATCGAGACCGGCAGCGACCGCACCAAGATTCGTTTCCGTCGTTCTGCTATTTCCGGTGTAGAAAAGCTGGATGCCGGTAAGGACAGCAAGTCTGCCCCCGTAAAGAAGTAAGCAATCCCACATAATACAAAGCCTCCTTGCATAGTGTTGACTAAGCAAGGAGGCTTTTTTATGGCAAAAACAAAACGTATGCAAGCGCGGCACACTTCCAAAACCGGTAAAGCGGCAGTGCTGGGGCTGGCAGGCTGCCTTTTGGGCGGGTCTGCAGGCTGCCTGGCACTATTGGCGTTGTTTGCCCTGTTTCTGGCCAAAACACCCATCCCGTTGGCAGCGGCGCGGCCCATGGGGTGCCTGGCGGCAGCGGCAGGGGCCGGAATATCGGGTTATCTGCTGGCGAAAAAAGCGAAGCGTCGTGCGCTTTTGTGCGGCTTGGGGGCGGGGATCTTTTACGCGTTGTGCCTGGCGGCGGCAGCTTGGCTGCAGGACGGTGCCGTGCATTGGCAGGGGGCGAACGCCATGCTGCCGCTGGCATTGCTGTTGGGCGGCTGCTTTGGCGGGGCAGCCACAGCCCTGAAGGGCGGGCGCTGATGCGTACCGCAAGCAGGAACAGCCGTCGGCTTACTCCTGCCTTATCGATGCCTCGCCCTGCAGCGGGGCATGCGGCCACCCGCCGCAAGCAGGGCGTTACCCGACCGCTGTGTGCGGCGGCGTTTTTGGCGGGTTACCCGCTGGGAATTTGGTGGGGCAGCAAAGGGGGAGAGTACGCTGCGCAGCTGGTGGGGTATATCCTTTCGGCAGAAAGCTATACCGGCTGGCAAAGCGTTTTTGGGGCGCTGCTGTCCGGCACATTTTTGTCGCTGCTATGTATTTTTGCGGCGGGCTTTTGCGCGGTGGGCACGGGGCTGCTCTGCCTGTTGTTTGCAGGGCAGGGTGCCTGGCTTGGCTTTTGCGCCGCTGCTGTTTACCTGCAAGAGGGAACGAAAGCGCTGCTGATGTACCGCGCCCTGTTGAGCTTTCAGGAGTTGGCCTCGCTGGCGCTCTGCCTGTGGCTGGCAGAGTTTGCGGGCAACTTGTGCGCAGGACTGTATCTGAGTGTGTTCGATGCCGGTGTGGCAAGGGGGCGCCTGCAGAGGGATGCCAGGCGTCTGACGCTGCGGTTTGTGTCGGCGGTGGGGTTAGGCGTCGGAATCAGTGCTGTCGGCGGCGGCATCGCTGTTTTTGTTGCCGGAGTCCTGCTGTGACGGTTCAAATTCCCGCTGTGCCAACGGTGAGGCGTTGACGGCCGCGCGCAGCTGTTGGCGGTTGATGTGGGTATAGATCTGGGTGGTCGAAACACTCTCGTGACCCAGAATTTCCTTGAGCGCCAGCATATCCACGCCGCCTTGGTACATCAGTGTGGCAGCAGTATGGCGCAGCTTGTGGGGCGAAAATCCGCGCCCACTCAGGCCCGCGCTTTGCAGGCAGTGGGCGACGATCTGCTCAACACGGCGCGCCGTCAGCCGTTTGCCGGTTCGTTTGGAGACAAACAGCGCCTGTTTGTCCGTCAGGTTGGGCAGGGCAGCGCGGGCAGCGGTATAATGCTCCAGCGCATCTAGGCAGGCAGGCGTCAGGTAGACAAGCCGTTCCTTGCTGCCTTTACCGATAATGCGGATGGTGTCGTCCCGAAAGTCGCCCATATTGATGGTCACCAGCTCGGTCAGACGCATGCCGCAGTTCAAAAACAGCGTAATTATGCAGAAATCGCGTTCGTAAAAGTCGCTTTGTATATTTTTTAACAAAGCGATGCTTTCATCCGCTGTCAGATATTTGGGCAGCGTCTTTTTGGGCGCGCCCAGACTGATGCTCTCGGTGGGGTTGGTGCTGAGTTTTCCCACCTGGGTGCACATATAGCTGAAAAACCCTTTGAGCGCACTCAGTTTGCGTGCGCGGGCCTTGGAGCCGTTGTCGGCGTCACGCACATAATCCAGGTACGCAAAGATGTCCCGTTTGGTGATGTCGGCAATATCTTTGGTGGAAATGCCTGTCAGGTCGATTTCGGCAGGGTCAATGGTGTCAGGCACACGCTGCCAGGTAATCATCATAAAGCGGAAGAATCCGCGCAGGTCAAGATAGTAGCCGTTGATCGTGCGCGGAGAGCGCAGCTTGACAAAATCGAGATAATGCAGATATTCCACAACGTCGTTGGGAATATCCAGATACGGCGCATGACGCTCCGGGTGAACGGCGTCGATGTAAGTGCTCATAGGTAAACCTCGTGTAAATGATGCTCTGTTCCTGTTGCATTAAATCCTGCAAAATTGCAATAGCTTTTGCAAATGACGCGAGTGACGTAAGGTACAGCCCTTGTCAGAAGAACATCTCAAAACAGCCTCCCCTATATTTCGCTAAACTTTCATTTAGCGAAATAATATATAGAGAGTTTTCAGACTTCCCCCTGCGCATTTTGCCTCCGAGCTATATGCCGCCGAAACCGCGAACAGTCTGCCCACAGGAAAACTTACACCTGCTTGACGGGATGCCGCAATACGGTCTTGCGTTTTTCGGGCGGCGTTTTTCGCGGGTCGCTCAGATAAATCTCATGGTGCATACGCTCGGCAGAAAAATCATTGACGCAGTTGTTTTGCGCAAGAAAAGCATCCATGCGTGCTACGCTGGCAGGTTCGTCATCGTAAGCGCCTACATGCAGCATCTGTACGCAAAGCCCCTCGTCGACTGTCAAAAATTCGACGGCAGAAAAATCCTGCTTTTTCTTGCGGGTAGCTTCGGCAACTGCCCAGTCAAAGTCGGCGCGGGTCACAAAATCCGGTACGCGGATAACAGAAATCCAACAAAATGCGTCCTTATGTGCAAAATCTACGCCGTCTGTCCCCTCTTGGTACCAGAAACCCTCCAACGGCGGTACGACATAGTCAAAATATCCGTCGATTTCATGTCCTGCCTTGCGGCACATCTTTAGGGTGTAGGCAATGCCGTACAAAAGGCCTATCGCTTGTTGGTAAGCTCCGCCTACTTCATTGGGGTCGCCCTTACCGCGCACAGCCAGATACTGCATAGGCGGCAGCGTTACAAGCTGCGGCACTGCCTTGGGCAGATAAAATTCCTTGTATTCCTTTTTATAGTCAAACGGCATAGAGAGCCTCCTTTCAGCGGTTGACGGACTGTGCCATCTTGTGGTAGGTGTGGCGCTCGCCGCGAATGGCGATGGAGTACGCCAATATGTTTTGCGGCAAGGCCATGCCGGGAACGCCGGTGTCGCCGATGTGGTGGATATCTGCGCCTGCCATCTTGCACATCAGTGCAATTTGTCGGATCGTTGCTGTGTCTGCGCCTTCCTGCGAGGTGCCGATGGCGGTCAGCGCCAGCTTGCCCGCTGCGTGGATTTGGGTAATCAGCCGTTGTGCATATTCCTGTGTGATGCCGGGCACAGTGCCGGGGGCGGGCAGCAAAACGATGTCAGCTCCTGCGTCGATAAACGCTTTGACATCATTGGGGGTCAGAATGTTCTCGCCGCCCTCCCCTATCACGCCGGAGGCGTGCATCTTGCCGGCAGCCAAAATCAGCTTGTCCCCCACGGCGGCTCGGATACTGCGCAGGGATTCTGTAATTGCATCATTGCTGACGCCGTTGCCGGGGTTCCCTGTCAAAACAACCATATCTACGCCCATTTCTGCGGCGCGGACGGCGTTTTCGGCGGTAGCAAGGCGGCCGTGGCTCATCTGCCAGAGGGTGCCTTCGTTGGATTCGGCAGCCTGCGGGTTTACCGGCTCCAGATTGATGCCGACTACGCGCCCAGTCAGCCGCTTGATTTCGCGTACCGTGTCCTCCGCTGCTACCTTGGGCAGTGCGTTGATGACCGGGTGCTGCACGTCAAACATGTTCAGCAGCAGGATATCGGCGCTCAAAGCAGCGGCGTATTCGGCGTTGGTCACATCCACCAGCAGCGGCGGCGTGATGCCGATGGTCTCGCAAGCCAGCACGCGGCCCTCACACGCAGCGATGGAACTTAGCAGTTCAGGCTTGCTGCAGTGCTGTAAATCGGACGGTGTGCAGTCCAAAAGGCGCCTCATTCGTCATCATCCTCCTCGATAACGCGGCCGATGCCCTTGCGGTAGAACGGTTCGCTGTCGCGCATACCCTGCTGCCCAAGCGCGGAGACCGAGGTGGTGATCTGCAGGTCCATCTTTTTCTCGCGCCCAATCAGGTACGGGTGTGCGGCCTTGGCCACAGCGGTAAACAGGTCGTTGTCCTTGGGGCCGTCCAGAACCAGCAGGTAGCTGCGGGCGGTCTCGTTGACGATCATAATTTGCAGATAGGCAGAGCCGACACCGGGAGCCGCGGCCAGGACTTCGCAGATGGGGTCGACCAGTGCGTCCGGGTAGACAGTCGGCTCAACCAGCGTGATTTTATCGCCCGGCTTTACGGCCATACCCTGCCGGGCCGCGTTGGCCAGTGCTTTCATGGCGTCGCGCTGCTGCTTGACAGAGACCAGCAGCGGGCTTTCCAGGCGCAGGCTGTATTCGCCCGGGTTGATGACAAGACCTGCGGCGTCCTTGTTCTTTTCGGCCATGTTGGTGAAGTCATCAAAGGACAGGGCAATGATTTGCTGGCCGGGCTTGGCTTTCCAGGCGCGGACAGCCTCCCAGTCACTGAAAGCAAGGTAGTAATGCTTGCCCTCGGGGCTGTTGATCATGACCAGGCTGACTTTGGTATTCTTGGGCAGCTGAACGCGGCCATCGGGGCCGGGCTTGGGGGCGGGTTGACCCTGCAAATCAAACACGGCGGGGGCCAGCAAGGGTGAACGAACCAGTTCGTTGATAACAACATTCAGGTTCTGGGGGGTGTTCTCGGCCTTCAGGGCGGCAATGGCTTCTTTTACCTTGGGATTGAAGGTGGGGTTCTTTTGTTCGTTCAGTTCGGGCATGGTGTAAATTCCTCGATTCACTTTAATTTTATGGCGTTCACAGCTTCGCGCAGGTAGGATACCCCCACCAGCTTTAAGCCGGGAAATTGCGCGGGGTCGATCATTTTCAGGTTGTGCTTGGGCACAATGGCGGTGTCAAAGCCTACGCGCTGTGCCTCACGCAGGCGGGTCTCCAGATGCGTAACGCTGCGCACCTCGCCGCCAAGGCCGACCTCTCCGATAGCCAGCGTCTTTTCGCCGATGGGCAGGTCCAGCAGGCTGGAGGCCATGGCAAGACAGACCGGCAGATCGCAGGCGGTCTCGTCCAATTTCAGACCACCGATGATGTTGACATAGACGTCCTGGGTGTAAAAGGCATACCCGGCGCGCTTTTCCAACACGGCCAGCAGCAGGAACATGCGGTTGTAGTCAAACCCGCTGGCTGTGCGCTTGGGGCTGGGAAAGCTCGTCTTGGTGGCCAGCGCCTGTACTTCGCTTAGCACGGGGCGGGTGCCCTCCATCACGCAGGCAACGCAGGTGCCGCTGATGCCAAGGGGCCGTCCCTCCAGCATGACCTGGCTGGGATTTTCGATTTGGGCAAGGCCGCGCCCGGTCATGTCAAACATGCCGATTTCATTGGTGGAGCCGTAACGGTTTTTAACGGCGCGCAGCACGCGGTACGGCAGGGTTTTGTCGCCCTCAAAATACAGCACGGTGTCCACAATATGCTCCATGACCTTGGGGCCGGCAATGGCGCCGTCCTTGTTGACATGCCCCACAATGAAGGTGGGGATCTCCAATGTCTTGGCGACGTTCAAAAAGCGGGCCGTGCTCTCCTTGACTTGGCTGACCGTACCGGAGGAAGAAGAAATATCGGTGCAGCGCATGGTTTGAATGGAGTCAATGACCACAAGGTCGGGCTTCATACTTTCGATCAGGCCGCAGATCTCGTCCACATCGCTTTCGGCCACAAGGGAAATGTTGTCCTGCGGTACATCCAGCCGTACAGCCCGCAGCTTGATTTGGCGGGCGGATTCTTCGCCGGTGACGTACAAGACCTTTTTGGTGCGGCTTACCTCGCCGCAAAGCTGCAAGAGAATCGTAGACTTGCCGATACCCGGCTCGCCGCCGATCAAAATTACGCTGCCGATGACGATGCCGCCGCCCAGCACACGATCCAGTTCACCGATGCCGGTGATGATGCGGCTTTTTTCCTCGGTGGTGCTGATGCTGCGCAGCGTTTGAGGTACAAGGCTTGTCTGCCCGGGCACACGCACTGCGGCGGCCGATTTGCCGCCGGCGGTTTTGGCAGGCTCGGCTACGACATCCTCGGTCATGGTGTTCCATGCCCCGCATGACGGGCAGCGCCCCAGCCAGCGGGGGCTGGTCTCGCCGCACTGGTTGCAGACATAAACGGTTTTTAGCTTGTCCTTGGGCATACATGCCTCCTACAAAAGATTACTTATGTCTATTATATCCCAAAACATGGCATCGGGCAAGCAAAACTCGGGGATTTCTTGCGGGGAATTGCTTTTCGCCGTCCGTGACGTGCACACGATTTGCAAACAAATGTTCGCCAAGCGAAAACTTTTTCTTGCATTTGTTTGAACAAAGTGTTAAACTTGCACTAAGGCTTTGATGCTGCAAAGCGTTGAATCTAAAAGAAAAAGGTGGGGTTTGTATGGCGTTTGATGTAAATGCGCCGATTTTGTTTGTGCTGGTTGCCATCATAATTTTGTTTGTGTTGGCACAGTCAGCGTTTTTCTTGTGGCGGGCTGTGGCGCGCGCCAAGGAGCTGGGCATGGCAAGTGAAATCATCCGAAAGACCATTTCGGCGGCGGCGGTATTCACGGTAGCGCCGGCTGTGGCGATTCTGGTGGGGGTTATCTCGCTGAGCAAGAGTCTTGGCATTGCGCTGCCGTGGCTGCGGCTTTCGGTGGTTGGTTCGCTGACGTATGAGACGGTGGCAGCCGGAACCTCCCTGACAGAGTTGGGGCTGGACACCAACACCCCCATTCCTACGGCGACGGCGTATGTCACGGTGGCGGCGGTCATGACGGTGGGTATTATGATTGGTTTGCTGCTGGTGCCGCTGACGACCAAGCGCATCCAGGGAGGCCTGACGAAAATCGGGGCCAAGGATCGCAAATGGGCCGATATTTTCAACAATGCAATGTTCCTGGGCATGATCAGCGCGTTTCTGGGGTATGTGTTCAGCGATGTGCTGGGCGCAGTGCACGGCGATTACACGGGGCTTATCCCTGTATTTGTCATGCTGACCTCGGCGGTGGTCATGGTTATCTGTGGTGTGGCGGCTATGCGCACCAAAAAGCGTTGGATTCAGGACTACGCCCTGCCCATCAGTATGCTGTGCGGCATGGCGGCATCCATCCCGCTGACGAGCTGGCTGAGCTGAAAGGGGTGCGCAAAATGGAAAAGACAGAACTGCAAAAGAAGGAAACTTACATCGAGAGTGTTCACCGCTGGGGGCGCATCTGGGGGCTTACGCTGCTGGCGCTGATTGTAGCGTACCCTGTTGTCGTATCGGTGATTTTCCACACCGCGCCGGACTGGGCGGCCTTTGCCAAGGGCTTTTTGGCCATCGGCCCGATGTATTGGGCGGTGGGCATTGTGGAAATCTTTACCTATGTGCCTATGCTGGGCGCGGGCGGCACCTATCTTTCGTTTGTTACGGGCAATATCTCCAACCTGAAACTGCCCTGTGCCCTGGACGCCATGGAGCGCGCCGGGGTCAAGGCCAACAGCGAGGAGGGCGAGGTCATCTCCACCATTGCCATTGCGGTGTCCAGCATTGTGACGACACTGATTATCCTGGCGGGCGTTGTGCTGATCATTCCCCTGACGCCGCTGCTGTCCAGCCCTGTGCTGGAGCCTGCCTTCACCCAGATTTTACCCGCGCTGTTCGGCGGCTTGGCGGTGGTGTTTGTGTCCAAGAACTTTAAGCTGGCGCTGGCACCCCTGCTGCTGATGCTGGTGCTGTTCATCTTTGTTCCGGCGCTGAACGCCTCCACCGTGGGCGTCATGGTGCCGGTGGGTGTCTTGTTCAGCCTGGGCGTGGCGCGTGTACTGTATAAAAAAGGCTTGCTGTAAGCCAAGGAGGTTATATACAATGTCATATCTGTGGTTGCTTTTGTTGATTCCGGTCGTGCTGGCGGCTGAGGTGCTGGTGCGCACGGTGCGTTTCAAGCCCGGCCCGGCCCCGCAGATCCCCGAGGGCGAGGAAATCTTTGACCGCGATAAGGCGGTGGAGAACCTGCGCACCCTCATCCGTTTTAAGACGGTGTCCAACACCGACCCGCAGCTGGAAGATGACGCGGAGTTCCAAAAGCTCATCGACAAGCTGCCGGAGCTGTACCCGCACGTCTTTGAAACCTGCAAGTTTGAGCGTCTGCCCGACCGCGGACTGCTGTTTACCTGGTCCGGCAAACAGCACACCGAGCCAAGCGTGCTGATGGCGCACTACGATGTGGTGCCCGTGGACGAGGCCGGCTGGAGCAAGCCCCCCTTTGAGGCAATTCTGGAGGACGGCGTGGTCTGGGGACGCGGTGCGCTGGATACCAAAGTCACCTTTAACGGTGTGCTGACAGCAGCCGATCACCTGCTGTCGCAGGGCTACCAACCCGAACAGGACATCTATTTTGCGTTCAGCGGCGGCGAGGAAGTCAACGGTCTGGGCGCGGTGCATATCGTGGATTGGTTTGAAGCCCACGGCATCACCCCCGCGCTGGTCGTGGACGAGGGCGGTGCCGTTGTGCAGGATGTGTTCCCCGGCGTCAAGCAGCCCTGCGGCCTGATCGGCATTGCCGAAAAGGGCATGATGAATGTTGAGTACACGGTCAAATCTGGCGGCGGCCATGCCAGCGCTCCCAAGCCGCACAGCCCGCTGGTGGCGCTGAGCGAGGCCTGCACCAAGATCGAAGCGAATCCTTTTGCGGCACACTTGACCAAGCCTGTGGCTGAAATGTTTGACACGCTGGGCCGCTACTCTAATTTTACCTACCGCATGATCTTTGCCAACCTTTGGCTGTTTGGCGGTGTGCTGGATTCTATCTGCCGCAAAAGCGGCGGCGAACTGAACGCCCTGATGCGCACCACGGTAGCCTTTACGCAGGCTAAGGGCAGCGCCGGACGCAATGTTATCCCCTCTGAGGCAAAGATGATCAGCAACCTGCGCCTGAACCCGCAGGATACGATGGAAACTGCCCTGGACTACTTAAAGCAGACGGTCAACGACGCGTCCGTTGAGATGGTCAATCTGGAAGGCATGAACCCCAGTCCCGTCAGTGAGACCAACTGTCCCGCATGGGACAAGGTGGCCGGCGCGGTGGCCGCAACCTGGAAAGGCTGCCTGGTGTCGCCCTATCTGATGGTACAGTGCTCCGACAGCCGCCATTACGGACGTATCAGCAACCATGTCTACCGCTTCTCCGCGATGGATCTTTCCGCCGAGGAACGCGCTACCATCCACGGCAACAACGAGCGCATCCGTGTCGAGACTATCGGCCGCGCCGTAGAGTTTTATATCCGCCTGATGCGCCAGTGCTGACGGCATAACCCAAACAGCCCCTGACCGTTTAAGGTCAGGGGCTGTTATTCTATGCGGTTTTTCAGAAGGTCTCTACACCGTCAGAGGTCACGCGGGCGTAGACCAGCGGCGGCACGGCGGGCTTTTCGTCGCGGATGACAAGCCCACTGCGGTACATTTCCTCGGCGGGGGCAAACAGGGTTTCGTCATCGGCGTAGAAGGTGCAGATGCTATCCCCTGCTTTTACGAAATCGCCCAGCTTTTTGTGCATCGTGATACCTGCGGCAAAGTCGATGGTATCTTCCTTCTTGATGCGCCCGGCACCCAGCAGCACGCTGGCGTTGCCGATTTTTTCGACATCGTTTTTGTAGATATAGCCGTCCTTGGGGGCGGTCAGCGCAAAGCTGTATTTGGCTTTTTGGAATTTGTCGGCATCGCGCAGTACGCTGGTATCGCCGCCCTGCGCGGCAAACATTTGGCAGCATTTTTCAAAGGCGGAGCCGTCGGCAATAACGCTTTCCGCCATGGCACGGCAGGCGGCCATGTCACCCTTGCCGGCCAAAACCAGCATGTTGCTTGCCAGCTGCAGGCAGACCTCGGTCAGGTCGGCGGGGCCATGGCCCTGCAGGACAGCCATACTTTCGGCAACCTCCAGAGAGTTGCCGATGTTCTGCCCCAGGGGCTTGTCCATATCGGTGATGAGTGCCGCCACCTTGCGGCCGTGGGCGGTGCCGATGGAAACCATCAGCCGTGCCAGCTCCATGGCGCTGTCCAGATCCTTCATAAAAGCGCCGTCGCCCATTGTGACGTCCAGCAAAATGGCGTCCGAACCGGCAGCCAGCTTTTTGGACATAATCGAGGAGGCAATCAGCGGAATACAGCCGACGGTGGCGGTGACATCACGCAGGGCGTAGATTTTTTTGTCGGCCACAGCGATTTGCCCACTCTGCCCGATGACGGAAATACCGATATCATTGACCTGCTTGAAAAAATCCTCCCGGCTCAGGCTGGTGCGGGTGCCGGGAACAGCCTCCATCTTGTCAATGGTGCCGCCGGTATGGCCCAGACCGCGTCCACTCATCTTGGCAATTTTTACGCCGCAAGCGGCCACGATGGGGGTGATGACCAGTGTGGTCTTGTCGCCCACACCGCCGGTGGAGTGCTTGTCCGCCTTGATGCCCGCAATGGCGGAAAGATCTACCATATCGCCGGAATGTGCCATGACGTCGGTCAACTCGGCAGTCTCGGTGTCGGTCATGCCGCGCAGATAGATGGCCATCAGCA
>USNZ01000009.1 GCA_900556255.1 uncultured Oscillospiraceae bacterium | reverse complement strand
GGATAGGCACACTCAGGATACCCGCCGAGACGGCAGTCTCACCCAAAATCAGCGCCCCCACCAGGCTGACTGTGTGGCTGATGGACTGCGGCGCGCGCAGACCTGCCTCGCGCACGATCTCCAGCAGCAGGGTCACGCCCAGCATTTCCGGCATGGGCGGCAAGGGGGTTGCCTGTTCGCCGCGGGCCAGCTTGGCCAAAAGCTGCAGGGGGATGATTTCCGGCGTGAACGCCACGGCCATGACATACAGCCCCGGCCCGAATACCGCCAACAGAAAGGCCAGATATTTCAGCAGCCGTATCAGCCCCGCAAACACCGCACCGGAGGAATAGTCGTCCAGACATTCAAAATGCTCGGCAAAAAAGCCGGGCACCACCAGCGCATAGGGGCTGCCCGCCACCAGCACGGCTGCCTTGCCTTCACACAGGCGGGCGCAGACGGTGGCCGGGCGCTCGGTGTAGGCGGCTGCGGGGAAAAGATTCAGCTTGTCCTGCTTCAGGAAAGACGCAAAGTAGGCACTGTCCAGCAGGACGGGTATCTCAATGTCCGCCAGCTTTTTGCGCAGCGCGTCCACCAGGTCGGGCGGGGCCAGCGCGCGGTCATAGCAAAGGCAGTATTCGGTCTTGGCGCGGCTGTGGGCGGTGGCGATCTCCGCCACCAGTGTGCCGCTGCGGAACTGCCGCCGCAGCAGTGAAAGGTTGCTGCGCAGATGCTCGGTAAAGGCGTCCTGTGCCCCGCGCAGGTTGCCCTCCCCCTGCGGGGTGCCCACACTGCGGCCCGGCATATCCTGGGTCGAAAGCACGACCGCCCCGCCAAAGCCCTCAATGAACAAGAGCGTCATGCCGCCGGACAAGAACTCGGCAGCCGATTGCCAGTCCGTGACGGGCTGCGGCTCGGTGGGGATACGGCTTTGCTGCAAAAGGTAGCGGCACAAGCCTGCCCCGCCCTGCAGGACGACGGGGTCACGGTCCAGCATATCCAGGGCCAGGCGGCACAGGCGCTCGGCGCTGGACACCCCCGTGTACATCGCCACGGCGCAGCAGATGCCGCTGATTTGCAGCGGTTTTGTATAAAAGTCATCCGAGACGGCAAAATTGTTTTTCAGATAGGCAAGATTCTCTTGCAGGGACACGCTGATCTTTTGTGGCATTGGCAAACCCTCCCGGCCATAGTGTGGCCCCGGCGGGCGCAAATTATGAGGGGGCTTACGGTGTTTTCTTTGCTGTTTCGGACGATCGTACTGTATGCGGCGGTGGTGGCGGCGATGCGGTGCATGGGTAAGCGGCAGCTGGGCGAGCTGCAGCCCGGTGAGCTGGTGACGACCCTTTTGGTCTCCAACGTGGCGACCCTCTGCATTGATGAGCCGGATCTGCCGCTTTTGGCGGGGCTTGTGCCGATTTTTCTGTTGACGGCGCTGGAAATTCTGCATGCGGCGGCCTCCTGGCGGTGGCCGCGCTACACGCGGGTATTGTTCGGCAAACCCGTCACGGTCATTCTGCGGGGCGAGGTGCAGCAGGACAGCCTGCAAAGGCTGCGCATCAGCGGCCGCGACCTGGCCGAGGCGCTGCGCGGGCAGAAGATCGACACCCCCGCGCGGGTGCTGTGGGCGGTCATGGAGCCGGGTGGGCGGCTGAACGCGGTGCCCTATGCGCAGGGCGGCGAGCCGCCGCCCTACCTGCCGCTGCTGCTGGACGGCGTTGTGTACGGTGACTGTCTGCGGGCGTTTGGCAGGGACGAGGTATGGCTGTCGGCGTTGCTGCAGGCGCAGGGCACCGCGAAAAGCCGTGTGCTGATGCTGTATTATAACGGGCAGGATACGCTGCTGGTGCCCAAAAAGGAGGCTGAGAGATGAAACGCAGCTTGTCGGCCCTGCTGCTGTTGGCGGCGCTGGTAGCCGCGCTGGGCGCGGCAGGAGTGTATCTGCGGCGAAGCACGGCGCGGGTGGATACGGCGCTGCAGGCTGCCTGCGTCCTTGCGCAAAATGGGCAATACAAAACCTCCGCCGCCGCTTACAGAGAAGCGGCGGCGGAGGCGGAACATTCTATGCGATTGTGGAGGCTGCTGGTGCGGCGCAACACGTTGGAGGCCCTGCAGCAGACGTTGGCGTGTCTGCCGGGCTATGCGCAGCAGGACAATTTAGCCGACCTTTGGGTGGAGACCGCCCGTGCAAGGTGCCAGCTGCGGCAGCTTACCGCATCATTTTTCGGCAGCTTTTGAACGGTTGTCCAGCATATCCTTCAGCTCTTCCATAAAGGTGTTGACATCGCTGAACTGGCGGTAGACGGAGGCAAAGCGCACATAGGCGACGTCGTCCATCTTTTTCAGCTCCTGCATGGCAAGATCACCGATCTTCATCGAGAGAACTTCACGGTCATAGGAGTTGAGCAGCTGCTGCTCAATGCGCTCTACGGCCTCGTCCAACTGCTGGTAGCTCACGGGGCGTTTCTGGCAGGCGCGCAGCATACCGTTCAGCAGCTTTTGCCGGTCAAAGACCTCGCGGGATTTATCCTTCTTGATCACCATCAGGGGCACCGTTTCCACGACTTCATAGGTGGTAAAGCGCTTTTTGCAGTTCAGGCACTCGCGGCGGCGGCGGATACGCTCACCGTCCTCCGTGGGGCGCGAGTCAATGACCTTGGAGTCGATCTCGCCGCAGTAGGGGCATTTCATAAACGGAAACCTCCTTGCCGAAAAATCAATCCTTCTTGGGGGCAGCCTTCTTGCGCTGTTTCCAGTCGACCCACAGCGGGGTGGCAATGCAGATGGTGCTGTACACACCGCTGATCATACCGAACAGCAGCGGGAATGCGAAGGTGTAGATGCTGTCCAGACGGTAGATGACGGACACCACGCAGACGACGCCCAGGGCGCAGCAGGTGGTGATGGTGGTCATCAAAGAACGGGAGAAGCTCTGGTTGATGGACAGGTTGACCAGCTCCGGCAGGCTGAGCTGCTTTTTGCTGTACAGGGCGCTGTTCTCGCGGATACGGTCATAGATAACGACGGTATCGTTGATGGAGTAGCCCAGAATGGTCAGCATGGCGGCGATGAAGTTGCCGTTCAGGGGGATGCGCAGGATGACAAACACGCCGAACACCACAAACAGGTCATGCAGCAGCGCCACAACAGCGGTGGCACCGGCCTTGAAACCGCCGATGCGGCGGAAACGGTAGGCGACGTACAGCATGATCAGCACACAGGCGGCTATCAGCGCGACAACGCTCTTGAGCAGGAATTCCTTGCCGATGGTGGCATCGACGTTGCTGACCTCATTCTGGGTGAAGGCATTGTCGGGATACTGCTCGTTCAGGGTGCTCAGCAGGTTGTCCAGCTGCTCGGTGGTCAGGGTCTGGCTGCCGGGCAGGGTGACGGTCAGGGTCTGGCTGCCGGAAATGTCGGAGCCGGTCTGCAAAGTCAGGTTGGACTGGTTCAGCTCCCCGCTGATGGTGGACTTGAGGGCGCTGAGGTCGGCCTCACCCTGGTAGGCCAGGGTAACCATGGAGCCGCCCTTGAACTCGACGTCCATGTGCACACCGAACACGCCGCAGAACACCAGCACCACAGCGATCAGCGCGCAGGAGAAGCCGTAGAACTTCTTGCGGTTGGGGATAAAACGGATCGCGGGGGTCTTGTAGTCGGCACCGCCCTGCTTTTTGCCGCCGTACAGGGCGGGGCTGCGCAGCGCCTTGCAGTGGATGGCACCGCGGATCATCACGCGGGTGGCACCCACGCCGAACACGAAGTTCAGCAGGACGCTGGTCAGCAAGGTGAAGCCGAAGGAGTAGATGGTGCCGGCGGTGGAGGGTCCGAACCACCAGAAGATGGGGTTAAAGACCTTGGCCCAGAAGCCGTCGGTGGGGCCGAAAGCGCCCATCAGCAGGGCGGCAACGATGACGATGGTGACGTTGCCGTCGATGATGGGGGTCAGACCCATCTTGAAGCCGCTGTTGACAGCGCCGTCCAGCGTCTTGTTCTTGGACAGCTCTTCCTTGATGCGCTCGGCGGTGATGACGTTGGCGTCAACGCCCATACCGATGCCCAAGATGATACCGGCGATGCCGGGCAGAGTCAGGGTGGAACCGTTGAATACCGGGAAATAACCGGAAACCACAGCCAGCGTGGCGGCGACCTGACCCGCCAGAGAGATGACGGCGATGGTGCCGGGCAGACGGTAGCGGGCGATCATCAGCACGGCGACGATGATAAAGGCGATGATACCCGCCAGTACCATGACCTCAAGGCTCTTGGCGCCCAAGGTGGGGCTGATGGTGGAGTAGCTCTCGGCAGACAGGGCAAACGGCAGCGAGCCGGAGTTGATCTGGTTGGCCAGCGAGGAGGCGCTGTCCTGCGTGAAGTTGCCCTTGATGATGGCTTCGCCGTTGGTGATGGCCTCGTTGACGGTGGCAACGGAGATGCTCTTGTCGTCGAGCCAGATGGAGATAGGGGTGCTGCCGCCCGCCAGCTCGGTGGTGGCGTCCGCAAAAGCGGCGGAACCCTGCGTGCTGAAGCGCAGCTGAACGACCCAGCCCTCGGTCTCGTTGTAGCCGACGGTGGCGGAAGTCACGTCGTCGCCGCTGAGGATCTCCTCGCCGTCGGCGGAAGAACCTTTGCGGAACACCATCTTGGCGGTGGTGCCGATCTCATCGATAGCGGTCTGGGGGTTGAAGTCAGACTCGCCGGTTTTCCACGGAAAACGAACGATGATACGGTCTTTGTTGGTGTCGATGTAGCTTTCGTAATCGGTGATGCCAAGACCCACCAGACGATCCTCGATGACCGTTTTGGCGGCAGAAAGCTGCTCATCGGTGGCGTCCACGTCATTCGCGGGCATAAAGGTGACATCCACGCCGCCGCGGATATCAATGCCGAAACGGATGTCGGATGCACCCTTGACGTAGGTGTTTTTGGTGTCGCCGTACTGATAGCTGACACCGAGGATCGCAGTCAGGGAAAACACCACGATCAGAATTGCCACGACGAATAGCGGCCATGACTTCCCTTTTTTGTTCATAGAAACCTCCAAAAAACTTGCCCGCGCCTGCGGGCGGGATTATATTTTAGGCAGCACCGCACATTCCCGCCGTATCGGCACTTAGAATTATGCGGTATTGCCTTTAGGCAGCGCCGCAGCAAGAACCGCGGTGCTGCTTAAAGCAAGGGGTGGGGTCACTGCTTGTCTGCCAGCAGCTTTTCCACAACGGCCAGACGCACACAGACACACAGCAGCGCCGAGGCGGTTTCGACCTCATCCAGGCTCGGATAGGTGGGCGCAATGCGCAGGTGGGAATCGTCCGGATCCTTGTGGTAGGGGTAGGCGGAGCCTGCACCGGTCAGGGTCAGGCCGCATTCCTTGCACAGGGCGGCAACGCGCTTGGCGCAGCCGGGCAGCACATACAGGCTGATAAAGTAACCGCCCTTGGGGTTGGTCCAGTGGGCGATGTCGCCGCAGGGGGTCAACTCGGTGGCAAAAGCGGTCTTGACGGCGTCAAAGCAGGGCACCAGACGGCGGCGATGCTTGGCCATGTGGGCCAGAACACCCTGCTTGTCCTTCAAAAAGCGGACGTGGCGCAGCTGGTTCATCTTGTCGTAGCTGATGATCATCGTCGAGAAGCGGCGGCAGATGTATTTCATGGAATTTTCGCTGCAGGCGATCGCGGACACACCCGCACCCGGGAAGGTGATCTTGCTGGTGGAGGTGAACATAAACACGCGATCCTCGGTGCCGTACTTTTTGGCTTCGTTCAGCAGCACGGGCGTCTCGATGATCTCCTCGGTCAGATGGTGGACAATGTACGCCTCGTCCCAGAAGATCTTGAAATCGGGCGCGGCGGTTTTCAGGGCGGCAAAGCGGCGGATGGTTTCGTCGCTGTAGGTGTAGCCGTCGGGGTTGGAGTACTGCGGCACGCACCAGATGCCCTTGATGGTATCGTCCTCGGCCACGAGCTTTTCGATCATATCCATATCGGGGCCGGACTCGGACATGGGGATGTTGATCATCTCAAAGCCGAGCTCCTCGGTGATGGCAAAGTGGCGGTCATAGCCGGGCACAGGGCAAAGGAACTTGCGCTTTTCGACCTGAGACCACGGGCAGGGCGAATCCTGAAAACCGAAGATGTAGCCGATGGTCATCAGGTTGTACATCAGCTGCAGGCTGGAGTTGCCGCCCACAAAAATTTCGTTGGCGGTCACGCCCATCACGTCGGCAAACAGCTTGCGGGCCTCGTCCAGACCCTCCAGATTGCCGTAGTTGCGGGCGTCGGTGCCCTCATCGGTGGTGTAATCATCCATCTTCAAAAGGTCCATTGCCAGATCCATCTGGTGAGGGCCGGGCTTGCCGCGCGCCATATTCAGGTTAAGACCCATTGCCTGGTACTTTTTGTACGCAGATTCCAGCGCGGTCTTTTCGGCGGTAAGCTCATCGACATTCATTGCAAAATAATCAGCCATTTTTCATTTCCCCCTGTTTGTTTTTTGCCGTTATGCGTCCCCTCTATTTGGACACATACAAAGGCATACATTACATTATATACGATATGCGGAAAATAAACAAGCGCTTTTTGCCATATTTTGCCAAGGAAACACAAAAAACCGCCCTTTCCCAAAGGAAAGGGCGGGCTGTATGCCGCCGACCGGGATCGAACCGGTACGATGTTTCCACCGAGGGATTTTAAGTCCCTTGCGTCTGCCAGTTCCGCCACGGCGGCATAACAGATATATTTTAGCGCAACCGCAGCAAATTGTCAATGGCAAACACGTTGCGAAACCGTGTGGTTTGTGGTAAAATAAACGCAAGAAATCAATCTTTTGAAGGTGCTGTGATGAAAGAACTGCGTGTAAAATGCCTTCTGCCCGTGCGGATGGACAAATATCTGATGGACCTCTACCCTGCCCTGGGGTTGGGGCGGCTGAACAAAGCCCTGCGCGAAAACAAAATCAAGCTCAACGGCAAAAAGCAGCCGCTTTCCACGCGGGTGCAAAACGGCGATGTCATCAAGCTGTTTTTGACCGATGAGCAGTTGGAGCAGCAGCGCGGGCTGCCCCCGGCGGTCTTTGTGTATGAGGACGAGGACATCATCATTGCCTCCAAGCCGGCGGGCATCGCGGTGGACGGCGCAGACAACGACACGCTGCTCAAGCGTGTGCAGGAAAAACTGAAAGCGGCGGGCAAGGGTGAGCGTGCGGTTTTGTGCCACCGGCTGGACACCGGCACCAGCGGGCTGATCTTGCTTGCCAAAAATAACGCGGCAGAGTCCTTTTTGACCGCGCAAATCAAGGCGCGCAGCATTACCAAGCACTATCTGTGCGTCACCTTCGGGCGGCCCAATCCCCCGGCGGCGCTGCTGCGGGATTACCTTTTGAAGGACGCCGAGCGCGGCATCGTCTATATTACCGACGGCACGGTGGGCGGCGCGAAGGAAGTCATTACCGGGTATGAAACGCTGGCGGTCAGCGGGCGGCTGGCGGAATTGAAGGTCGAACTGGTCACGGGGCGCACCCACCAGATCCGCGCGCATCTGGCGCATATCGGCTGCCCGATTCTGGGCGACAGCAAGTACGGCAACAACGCCGCCAACCGGGAGCTGCGGTTCAAGTACCAGGCGCTGTGTGCGTGGGAACTGCGCTTCCCCGACACGATCGCGGACGAGCGTTTTGCGCATCTGGCAGGGCGGGTATTCCACGCCGAAAAGCCGTGGTACTGCAAGCAGGTCGAGGATGGGACATTAAAATAAACAAAATCGGCAGCGGACCCAACGGACCGCTGCCGATTTTGTTTAGCTGTGCCGAATCTCGGCGTCAAGGCTTTCGTAGGTGTAGAGAATATTCAGTACGTCCAGCAGTTCTTTTTTGCTTAACCGCGGGGGAAGCCCCAGGCGGTGCAGCAGCTTGCGGCGGTTGTCGGCGCTGTTGGCGGTGCCGGAAATGCCCCACTCGTACAAATCGGTGTAGGTGATGCTGCGGTCTGCGGCGGCCGTGTCGGCCGCACCGGCAAGGGCGGTTTGCAGCCCCTGCAAAATCAGGGCATCGTCCACGCCCTCGACCCCCAAAAGCCCCTCCCTGCCGGGCTGGGCCTTGCGGGATTCCTTGCCGGGAACAGCGGGTACATAGGCTTGCAGGACGTTTTGCGCCCCGACAAGCCCCGTGACAAAATGGCGGATCTTAAACCCCGCCGCGTCGGAGTCGGTCAGAAGGATCAGCCCCTGCGCGGCGGCTACTTTTTTCAGCAGGTTTTGCAGTGCGGCGTCCTTAAATACGCGGAAGCCGTCGGTCGTCAGTACCGTGCCGTCCACAAGGTTGTGCAGACGGGCGGCGTCGTATTTGCCCTCCACCAAAAGGGCGCGGGTCAGTTTCAGCATGATTTACTCCGAGTCAAAGCAAGCTCGCACAGTGCCTTTTGCAGCAAAAGATCGCTGCCCAGCTTGCTGCTTTTCAGGTCGATATCCAGTTTGCGCAGCACCCGCAGGCACTGTTCCAGCTGGGCGGTCTTGTAGTGGGCGGCGGTGCTCTCCGCCTCCGAAAGGCGGTAGTTCCAGTTGCCGGTATAGCCGAAATCCTTGGCGACATCCGCCAGGGCGCGGCGGCTGCGCTTTGCCAAGGAAACACGGTACAGCGTCAGATAATTGCTGCTGAGTGCCCCTGTGATGAGAATCGGCTCGTTTTGCAGTGCCAGCAGGGTGCGCAGCTTTTGCTGTGCAGCCGTAAGCTGCCCGGCCGCCACCAGCTTGACCATGTCAAAAGTGTCGGCATCCAGCGTGACGGTGCCCAGCTGCTGCACCATGGCCGCCGTGATGGTGCCGTAGCCCGAAAGGGCGGCCAGCTTGTCGATTTCGTTGCGCAGAAGGAACTGATCCTCGCCGCAGCGGTCCAGCAAGGCACCCTCTGCCCCGCGGGCAAAGGTCGTGCCCAGCTCCCCTGCCCATTGCCGCGCCAGCGTCTGCAAGGCGGCGCGGGTGGGCTTGTTGATCTGCACACAATAGCCGAGCTTCTCGCAGGCGGCAATCAGCTTTTTTTCCCGCTTGCCGGGGCGCAGCTTGCCGTAATACTCCTCCACAACGCCGGTCAGCACAAAAATGGCGTTTTCGGTGTCGGCAAGGGTGTCGCAAAGTTCCTGCAGATCTTTGTCAGAGTACGTCGACGGGCGCACCATCGGCATCAGTACAAGGCGTTTGCCGCCGAAAAATGAGATGGTGCCCGCCGCCAGAACGATATCCTCCACGCGGGGGGTGGGGCCGTCCAGCACGGTGACTTCGGGGTCGTCCTGCTGCAAAAATTTCAGCGCCTTTTGCGCCGCGCTGTGCACCAGTGCCTCATCGGCGGCATAAAAATAGTATACGGCGCAGCCGGCGCGCAGCTTTTTCTCCAACTCTTTTTCACTGTACAGCATAAGGCTTCGCCTCCTCAAAAATCATGGCGGCACCCGGCCGCAAAACGACGGCGGGGGTGTCGGAACCGTAATACAGCTGCGCGGCGTCCGCGTCGGCCAGCCATTTGGGGGATTCCGATGTAAACAGAATCGTCTCGGCCTGCACCGAGTCGGACAAGGCCCCTGCGGCGCACAGAACATCGACCTGCACGGGAGTGTCCAGCTTGATGCTGCCGGACATCAGCGCAATGTGGCGCTCCCCTGCTTCCAGCACGGCCAGACTGCTGCTGCCTTTATGATACAGGTCCAGCGTCAGTCCGTCAAGTACCTCGTATCGGGCGGGCACAGCCTGCGCGGCAGCATTTACGGTGCGGTCGGCGGCAAGGCCGATAGCATCGGGCGCAGCGCGCAGATCTACCGCCAGCGTACAGGCGGGTTCGCCGTGGCGCGCCAGATAATTTTTGACCGCCCGACGGTTGGCAGCACCGCCGCGGAACACCACGGCGGCCTGTCCGTTTCGGGTGATGACGGCGCAGGGGTTGCCCGCCGTGCCGACCAGCGCGACGGTGACAACGTCCCGCTGCATCCGCACGCCCATAAAGACGGCAAGCGCCGCGCAGCAAAGGGCGGCGGGCGGGTACAGCCGCAGGCTGCCCGCAAAATAGTAAACGATTGCCAGAATCGCCAGCACACCCAGGACAAACAGCGTGTAGCGCGCGGGCAGCAGCAGCCGCGCCCCGGGCAGTGAGGCACAGAAAAATACGATGCAGCGAAGGAGTTTTAATAACAGCGCAAGCAGAAAGCTTGCCATGTGGCAAAGCGGTGCCAAAAACGGCAGGCAGGAAAGCCCCAGCACCGCAAGCCCCAACAGCAGCAGATACCGCATCAGCGGCAGAGTCAGCAGGTTGCCCAAAATGCCCACGGCGCTGATGCTCATACCGTGTGCCACCAGGATCGGCAGTGTGAAAAGAGATGCCAAAGCAGCGGTCAGGGCGTTGGATGTGAGGTTGAAAATCCGCGCAGGCAAGCGGTTTTTTAGCTGCTTGGCAAGGTGTGCCGCACACTGCACACCCAAAACCGCGCAGAAGGAAAGCTGAAACCCCAGATCGCAGGGCATGTAGGCATTTTGCAGCCCCAGCAGCAGCGCCGCCGCGCCGGTGGAGGTCAGCAGATCGACCGGCTGCAAAAACCAGTGCCCCAAAATAGCCAGCAGAAACACAAGCCCCGCGCGCAGCACCGAGACCGGCAGCCCTGTCACCAGCATGTAACCGATGATGACACCCGCCTGTACGGCAAGTGCCGCATGGGCGAACCGACGTTTGCGCGGGAACAAAAGCCCCGCCAGCAAGGCGACATGCAGCCCCGATACCGCCAACAGATGGGACACCCCGGCGGCGGCAAAGGCGTTACGGTCAGTGTCTGATAAGCGTGTGGTGTCCCCCAGCAGCATGGCGCTGATAAGCGCAGCCGAGTCGGAGGGAATCCGGCGCTTTAAGGCGGCGCTGCCCTGCTGCCGCAGACGGTACAGCCCAAAAACAGGGTGACGGCTGGCGGGCAAGGGAACGTATTTGCCGATATAATCGGCCCGCAGATAGACGCCCTTGCTTTGGTTCGCAAGGCGGTAGCGGTCGTTTTTCAGCGTGTGCAGGGAAAATTTGGCGGTAAAGCGCTCCCCTGCCTCGGCGGCGGGAAAGTCCGAGCACTGCACCGGAATATGGGCGGGCTTACCGTCCAGCTCGGTGATCAGCAGAGTACCCCGCATATGGTAGGCCTCATACGCGGCCTCGGCATCGGTCTGCACGGTCACGGCGGCGGTGACGGTCTGCCCTGCCATCGCCTGCACAGGGCGGACAAACAGGGCAGCAAAAACGGCAAAGTAAACAAACCCGCACACGGCACCCAAAGCCGGAATGTGCAGGCTGTGCTTGCGAAGCCCAAATACCGCAAAAGCAAAAAGTGCCGCCGCAGGCACACAGACCAACGGCGGCAGATTTGCCGCGGCAAGTTCGGCCAAGGCAAAGCCCAGGGCGAACCACGCGAGATTGCGTTTCATTGCTTAGTGAAAGAACAGGGGCAGAGGCTCCAGGAAGATGATGTCCTTGCGCTCGGCGGCGTCACCCTCGGCCAAAGCGGCGCAGCGACCAACGACGGTGCCGGTGCTCTTGGCAGCCAGGGCGTCCAGCGCGTGCATCGAACCACCGGTGGAGATGACATCATCCACGATCAGGATGCGCTTGCCGTTCATATACTCGATGTCCTTCTTGTCGATGACCAGGGTCTGCTTGCCGGCGGTGGTGATGGACTGGTCCTCGATGACGACAGGCTCACGCATATAGAGCTTGGCACCCTTGCGGGCGGGGATCCAGTATTTGCCACTCTGACGAGCCATTTCGTAGGCAAGGGGGATGCCCTTGGCCTCGGCGGTCAGGATAACGTCAAAGTCGGGCGCTTTTTTCAGCAGCTCGGCGGCGCAGGCCACGGTCAGCTCGACATCGCTGAACATGATAAAGGCGGCAATGTCCATGTGGTCATTGACCTTGCAGATGGGCAGTTCACGGGTCAGACCCGCAACGTGCAAAGTATAGGTATCAGCCATAACAAGTACCTCAATTCGTTGTAAAAATCGGGCGGCGCGGGCATCAGCCCGGAGGCCAGGCAAGGCTGCGGCCGGCCAGAACGTGGAAGTGCAGATGCTTCACGCTCTGGCCGCCGTCGGCACCGACGTTGGTGACCACGCGGTAGCCGTTTTCGGCAATGCCGAGCCGGGCAGCCAGCTGTGCGATGACGGCATAGATGTGCCCCAGCAGGGCGGCATCGTCCTCGGTCAGCACCGCGGCTGAGTCGATGTGCTTTTTGGGAATGACCAGAAAGTGGACAGGTGCCTGCGGGTCAATGTCGTAAAATGCCAGCAGTTGGTCATCCTCAAACAGCTTGTTGGAGGGGATGTCCCCCGCTGCGATTTTGCAGAACAGGCAATCAGCCATACAATATCCCTCCTTTGCCGAAAGATGGTAGGGCAAAACCGCATAAATTCTAAGTGCCGATAGGGCGGGAATTATGCGGTGTTGCCATAGAAACTTACTTGCTCAGTTCGTTCTTGACGATTTCGGGTACGGCGTTCAGCGCGTCGTCGATCTTGGAGCAATCGCGGATGCCGGCCATAGCGAAGTCGGGCTTGCCGCCGCCGTTGCCGCCTGCGATGGCAGCGATCTGCTTGACCAGTGCGCCGGCTTTCAGGCCGCGGGCCAGGGCGTTCTTGCAGACGCCGACAGCCATCATCGTCTTGCTGCCGTCGCTGCCGATGAGAACGGCGACGGTATCGGGCGCCTTGTCGCGGATCTTGTCGATCATATCGCGCAGGGTGTCGGCACCGGTGCCGGTCAGGTAGGCGGAAACGATGCGCACACCGTCAATGTCGGCGGCATCCTGGAACAAACCGTCGATCTTGGAGGAGGCCATCTCTGCCTTGAGGATATCCAGCTGTTTGTTGGTTTCCTTCAATTCGGCGGTCAGGGCCTCGGCGCGGGCGGGGGCGTCCTTCATGTTGTTGGCTTTCAGGGCAACGGCGGTCTGTGCCAGCAGCTCGGTGCGCTCGTCCAGCAGGTTCAGCACGCCGAAGCCGGTGGTTGCCTCGATACGGCGGATACCGGCGGCAACGCTGGATTCGCCCAGGATCTTAAAGCAGCCGATCTGTGCGGTGTTCTTGACGTGGGTGCCGCCGCAGAACTCGGTGCTCCAGCCGCCGGCGTCCACAACGCGGACAACGCTGCCGTACTTCTCGCCGAACAGCGCCATAGCGCCCATCTTCTTGGCTTCCTCAATGGGCAGGTTCTTGATTTCGACGTTCAGGCTCTCGAAGATCTTCTCGTTGACCTTCTTTTCGACCTCGACCAGTTCCTCGGCGGTGACGGCGCTGAAGTGGGTGAAGTCAAAGCGGGTGATGTGGTCGTCCTGATAGCTGCCGGCCTGATGCACATGGTCGCCCAGAACCTCACGCAGCGCCTTCTGCATCAGGTGGGTGGCGGTGTGGTTGCGGCAGATGGCCATGCGGCGCTGGGCATCCACGGCGGCGGTGACATCATCGCCAACGTGCAGGGTGCCGTCCAGCAGCTCGCAAGTGTGGACAAAGTAGCCCTTGGGGGTCTTTTTGACCTGCGTGACCTTCAGCTTGGCATCGCCGCAGCTGATGTAGCCGTGGTCAGCGACCTGGCCGCCCATCTCGGCATAGAACGGGGTGCGGTCCAGCACGACCAGCACACCTTCCTTGCTCTCGCCGGCTTCGTCGGTGGCAATGGCGTCGTTCAGCTCCTCGCCGTCAGACAGGGCAACGACCTTGGCAGACTCGGTCAGGGTCTCGTAGCCGTCAAATTGGGTCGGCTCGGCGGTCAACTCGCCGAACAGGTCGGCGCTCCAGCCGGAGATATCCTTGGCCAGGCGCTCGGCGCGGGCGCGCTCACGCTGCTTGGTCATTTCCATGTGGAAGGCTGCCTCGTCCACGCGCACACCTGCCTCGGCGGCGATCTCGCG
>USNZ01000008.1 GCA_900556255.1 uncultured Oscillospiraceae bacterium | reverse complement strand
GATCAGTTCATTGATCCGACCATCGCAGACAAGTGGTATGCGGATGGCGATATGCACACCATGTATATCGGCGAGATCACAGATGTCTTAGTCCGCTAATATATGCTCATACCCAAAAGCCCGGATGCTGTTTGCACCCGGGCTTTTGCAGTGTTTTTTGTATGCGGCGGCCTTTGGTGCGGCAGGGGCGCTTGCGTCCTTCGGCGGGCAAAAACAGTGCGGGCGGCTGTGCGCCCTGTATGGGGAGGGTGCCAGACTGTGTGCGTCGGTGCTGGTTTTGTACCTGTTTATGGTGCTGTTGTCCACGGCGCTGCTGCTGCTGACAGGAAACGGAGGTTGACCGAATTGGAAAGTATCCGTCATCTTGCGCTGGGCTGCTGTGTGGTATCCACGGCGGCGGGACTTTTGCGGGTGTTCTGGCCGGACAACGGCTACAAACCCGTCATAAATGCGGTGCTGATGCTGTATATTATAACGGCGGTGTGGCAGTTTGCCCGCACGGCAGACTGGCACGGCCTGGCGGGGCAGCTGCAGAATTTAAGCGCGGCGGCCGAGACGGACTACGAGCCGTATGCAAGATCCCTGGCGCAGCAGGTCAGCGCACAGGCAGTGCGGGAAATTTTGCAGCAAAACGGCATCGAGGCTGCCGTCAGTCTGCGGGACGGCACACTGTATGTGACCCCCGCCCGCCCGGCGGATGCCCCCCAAGTGCGGCAGCTGTTGGAGGAAAACTGCGGCAGCCTGCCCTACGCGGTGCAAAGCGGGGGTGATGCCCCGTGACGGCACTGTGGCAGCGGCTGAAACCGCTGTGGGACGACGAAAAACGCAGGGTGCAGCTGTTGGCAGCCGTGGGAATGGCGGGGCTTTTGCTGTTGGCAGTGTCCGAGTGGCTGCCCGCCGAAACCGCCGCCGAGCCGCTGCCCGCCGAATCACAGGATGCCGACTACGCCGCACAGCTGGAACAGCAGATGGCAGAGCTTTTGGGTACGGTCGAGGGGGCAGGCACCGTGCGCGTTATGGTCACGGTATCCCACCGCGAGAAAACCGTCTATGCCGCCGACACGGAATCCCGCGCCGACGGCAGCGCCGCCAGCACACCGGTGCTGGTAAACGGCAACACGGCGGGGCTTATCGAAACCGTCTACGCGCCGGAGGTGCTGGGCGTGGCGGTAGTCTGCACCGGCGGCGACGACCCGACGGTGCAGGCAGACATCACGGCGCTTGTGCAGGCGCTGACCGACGTGGGCACACATCACATCACCGTTGCCAAGATGGCAGCCGACAAGGAGGAAGCACGATGAAACAGTCTGTTATCCGCAAATTCAAAAGCACCGGTGTCACGGCGGCCTTTCTGACCCTGGCGATGGGCGGGGCGGTTTATCTGAACTGGAGCTACGCCCGCGCCCTGCCTGCCGAGGCACAGACCGTGGGCGCTGCGGCAAAGGAAACCGCCGTCGTGACCGACCCGCTTTTGCCCACCGCTGCCGACGCCGATGCAGAGGGTACTGCCAAAAACTACGGCGAGGCACAGCTGGTCAGCGTTGTAAAGGACGCGGGCACGTCCTTTTTTGAGTCGGCGCGCTTATCGCGCGACAAGGCCCGCGACGAGGCATTGGAAACCCTGAAAAAGGCGCTGAAAAACGCCAAACTCTCGGACGAGGAAAAGACTTCACTGACCGAAAAACTCTCCGCCCAGGTCAGCAGCATCACCGCCGCCGCCGAGCTGGAAAGCCTGATCAAGGCCAAGGGCTTTGCGGACTGTCTGGTGGCCCTGGACGAGAACGGCGCCAGCGTAACTGTCATGACGGAAACGGGTACCTTAAACGGCGACCAGGTGGCGCGCATACGGGATGCCGTGCTTACCAAATGCCCGCAGCTCTCGGCGCAGCAGCTTACCATTGTGGAAGTAAAATAAAATCGCGCTGTGGTTGCAAAAACATTCATTTTGTGGTACACTACTGTATATCATCAAAGACTATGGCTGGAAAAGGTGCGTGGATTGAAATGTCGCGCACAATAAGCCGTATGCAATGGGAGGGTACACAAAATGGATGTACGCAATACCATCGGCGGCAGCTTGCAGATCTCGACCGAAGTGCTGGCCAAGATCGCACGTCTGGCAGCTTTAGAAGTGGACGGCGTGGCTGAGGTCACCGCCGGCGACCCGCAAAAAAATGTACGCTCGCTTCTGGGCCGCACCGGCCTGCAGAAGCCGGTCACCGTCGTCATGGAGGACGGCATTGCCACCGTTACGGTGCACCTGACCGCCCGCTATGGCACCAAAATTATGCCCCTGTGCGAAAAAGTGCAGGAGAATGTCAAGCAGGCGATCCAGAACATGTCCGGCATTACCGTGGCGCGCGTTGACGTGCAGGTGGTCGGCCTGGCACAGCAAGACAAGGAAACCAACTAAGAAAGACAGGAACGTAACTTATGGACAAAAAGCCTACCCGCCGCGAATCCCGCGAAGCCGCCTTTTTAACCGCCTTTGCCTCGACCTTTGAGCCGGAAATGCCCACCCTGCCCGCCGAGGAGCTGGAGGTGCAGCCCGATGCCTTTGCCGCCGAACTGTTGGCGGCGATGAACGAACACAGCGACGAGCTGGACAGCATCATCACCGACCACCTCAAGGGTTGGACGCTGAGCCGTGTGCCGCGCGTCAGCCTGGTGGCATTGCGCCTTGCCCTGGCGGAAATGCTGTACGGCAAAGAGCAAAAGCCCGGCGTTGCCATCAATGAGGCGGTCGAGCTGGTCAAGAAATACGGCGCTGATACCGATTACCAGTTTGTCAACGGCTTGCTGGGTGCGGTAGCGCGCGAGCAGGGCACCGAGCCCGAAGCATCATGCTGACCCTAGGCATAGATACCAGTAATTACGCAACCTCTCTGGCCGTGTTTGACGCGGATGCCGGAGAGGTTGTTTGCGATTGCAAAAAGTTTTTGCCTGTCAAGGCGGGGCAGCTGGGGCTGCGCCAGAGCGATGCGCTGTTCCACCATACCGCCGCCCTGCCGGAACTTATGCAAAAAATCAACGATACCGTGCAGCTTTCCAAAATTCAGGCGGTGGCAGTATCCGAAAAGCCCCGCCCTGTGCAGGGGTCCTATATGCCTTGCTTTTTGGCAGGGGTCAACGCCGCAACGGCGTTTTCTTTGGCGGGCGGTGTGCCGCTGCACAAGCTGACCCACCAGCAGGGACACATTGCCGCCGCGCTGTACGCGGCAGGGGATAAAACCCTGTTTGAAAGAGAAACCCTTGTGTTTCACGTTTCGGGCGGCACCACCGACCTGCTTCTGTGCCGCGGGGCGCAGTCCATCACCCCGCTGGGTACCAGCAGCGATCTGTACGCCGGGCAGGCGGTCGACCGTTTGGGCGTAAAGCTGGGTTTTGCCTTCCCGGCGGGCGTGTATGTCAGCGAGCAGGCCGCCCTGTGTGAGGAACGCATCAAGCCTAAGGTCAGTGTGCGCGGCACCGAGTGCAGCCTTTCCGGGCTGGAAAACCAGTGCGCCAAGCTGCTGGAACAGGGCAAGACCGCGCCCTACGTCTGCAAATACTGCCTGCTCTGCGTAGCCGAAACGCTTTTGCGCATGGCGCAGAACGCCCTGCAGGAGCATCCGAATTTGCCGGTCGTGTTTGCGGGCGGCGTGATGAGCAGCGACCTGATCCGCGGCTATATCACGGCCCGTCTGCCCGATGCCCGCTTTGTGCCGGCAAAATTTGCCAGCGACAATGCCATCGGTATTGCGGTGCTGGCCGCCAAGGAGTGTGGCGCATGGCCGACTTTATAAAGGTAACCGACCTCAACCGCCTGGCAAAACAGGTGCTGGCGCAGTGCGACCCGCTGAACGATGTCATCGTCTGCGGTGAAATTTCCGGCTTTGTCCGCCACTACAAAAGCGGGCATATCTACTTTACCCTCAAGGACGAAAATGCGGGGGTCAAGGCGGTAATGTTCCGCAGTCAGGCGCGGCTTTTGCCGTTTGAACCGCAAAACGGGATGCAGGTGCTGGTCTACGGCCACGCCACCATCTATGAGCGCGACGGCAGCTTTCAGCTGTATGCCGACTATATGCGCCCCTTCGGCGCAGGTGCGGCACAGATGGCGTTTGACGCGCTGTACAAAAAATTGGAGGCCGAGGGGCTTTTTGCGCCCGAACGTAAGCGCCCGCTGCCCGCCGTGCCAAGGTGCATCGGGGTGGTCACCAGCAAGACCGGCGCGGCCTGGCAGGATGTGCAGAACGTCATTGCCCGCCGCTGGCCGGGGGTGCAGCTGCTGCTGGCACCCGTCAACGTGCAGGGGTTGGAGGCCGAGCGCAGCATTGTGGCGGGCATCCGCGCGCTGGACAAGGACCCCCGCCCCGACCTGATCCTGGTCACACGCGGCGGCGGCAGCAAGGAGGATCTGTGGATCTTTAACAGCGAGCGCATCGCCCGCGCCGCCGCAGCCTGCCGCAAACCGCTGGTTTCGGCCGTGGGGCATGAGATCGACACGACGATCCTGGACTATGTGGCCGATTTGCGCGCGCCTACGCCCTCTGCAGCGGCGGAGCTGTGCGTGCCGGATCGCCGCGAAATGCAGCGGAAAATATTCATTTTACAGCAAAATATTCAAAATAATATACAGAATCGCTGCCGGGTATGCTATAATAAGGTAGAAAGTCTTTCAACCGGTCAAGCAATGCAGCGCACGCGGCAGGCTGTGCAGCGCCGCGCGCAAAGCCTTGCTGCCGTCAGCGATGCCGTGCAGGCGCAAAACCGCCGCCGTATCAGCACGGCGCAGGCGCAGCTGCAAAGCGCGGCAGCCCTGGCGGCCTCGCTGAACCCCTACGGGGTGTTGGCGCGCGGCTACACGGTGGCCAGCGTCGGCGGCACCGTGACTGCGGTGGAACACCTGATGCCGGGGCAAACCGTGACCCTGCGCGGCGACAAAGCCGAGGCGGACTGCACGGTGCAGACCGTGCGCAAGCCGGAAAGGAATGTAACGCTATGAAACAGCCGAAATCCTTTGAGGAGGGTATGCAGCGCCTGAACGACCTGCTGGCCCAAATGCAGGACGAAACGACCCCCTTGGCCGACGCCGTAAAGCTGTACGCCGAGGCGGCATCCCTGATACAGTATTGCAACAAAACGCTGGAGACTGCCAAGCTGAAGATCGAGGAGATCGACGCCTCGCTGCTGGCCGCACAGGAGGATCCGCAATGACCGAACAGGAATACAAAGCAACATTCAGCCGCTATCTGGCCGAAACCGAGCAGCGCCTCGAAACGCTGTGTGACGCTTACCTGCCTGCAGGGCGCGCCATCTGCGATGCCGCCCGATACAGTCTGTTGGGCGGCGGCAAGCGCATCCGCGCCGTGCTGACCCTGGCGGCGTGTGAGCTTTGCACGGGCAGCGCAGAACCGGCGCTGGACTATGCCTGTGCGCTGGAAATGCTGCACTGCTACTCGCTGATCCACGACGATCTGCCCTGCATGGACAACGACGACTTCCGCCGCGGCCGCCCCAGCTGCCACAAGCAATATGGCGAAGCTACGGCACTTTTGGCGGCAGACGCCCTGGTGACCGCCGCCTTTGAGGTGGTGGCAAATGCGCCGCTTTCCCCCGCAAGCCGTGCCGAGGCCGCCGCCGTGCTGGCCAAGGCGGGCGGTGCGCGCGGGATGCTGTACGGCCAGGAACTGGACAAGCGTTTTGAGACCGTCAAGGCGAGCGAGAGCGAGCTTTTGCAGCTGCACGCCCACAAGACCGGCGCACTGATCGTCGCCGCTGTCGAACTTGGCTGCGCCGCTGCCGGGGAAACAGGTGCCAAGCGCGAGGCGCTGCGCCGTTATGCCGCCGAGATCGGCCTTGTGTTCCAGATCGTGGACGATATGCTGGACGTGACCTCCACCACGCAGGAGCTGGGCAAGCCGGTCGGCAGCGATGCCGAAAACGATAAAACGACCTTTATTACCCTGTACGGCCTGCAGGGCGCAGGGGAAAAAGCCCGCACCTGCAACGCTGCGGCGCTGGCCGCCCTGGAACCCTTGGGCGAAAACGCGGAATTTCTGCGGATTCTCGCACAGGAGCTTTTGACCCGAAAAAAATAACTACTATACCGTGAGGACGTGAGCGATCTTGATGCACCTGCTGACAACTGCGCTGAACTGGAACTATGTGCTGGTAACGGCCATTTCCGCTTCGCTTACGGCGCAGCTTATCAAAGTTCTACTCAATCTTTTTATTTTTCATCGCTTTATTGCAGAGCGCATGTGGGGCGCGGGCGGTATGCCAAGCTCTCACTCGGCTACGGTCTGCGCCATGGTCGTGGCGACGGGGCGCTACTGCGGCGTAAACTCCGCTGTGTTTGCCGTAGCGGCGGTGCTTTCCATCATTGTTATGTACGACGCTATGGGTGTGCGCTACGAAACCGGCGAGCAGGCTAAGCTGCTGAACCGTATGTTTACCGAGTGGATGGACCAGGAAAGCGAAGCCCTGCCCTTTTTGAAAAACGGAAAAAAACTCAAGGAGATGGTGGGGCATACCCCCATCGAGGTGCTTACCGGCGCCGTACTGGGCATATTGATCGGCTTTGCGATGCCGATGCCGTAACAGGCAGTAAATACAAAAAAAGAGGTGTCTATCTGTATGCAGACTGATCTTCTGGACAAGATCCAAGCACCGGGTGACATAAAAAACCTGCCGGCAGAGGATATGCCGGCTTTGTGTGAAGAAATCCGAAATTTCCTGATCCGCAGCGTCACCGCCACAGGGGGGCATCTGTCCTCCAACCTGGGTGTGGTCGAGCTTACCGTGGCACTGCACCGCGTTATGAACTTTCCGCAGGATAAACTCTTGTTTGACGTGGGCCACCAGTGCTACACCCACAAGCTGCTGACAGGCCGCCGTGCGGGGTTCTCGCAGCTGCGCGGAAAAGACGGGATTTCGGGCTTTCCCAACCCTAAAGAAAGCAACTGTGACAGCTTCATTGCCGGGCACGGCAGTGCGGCGCTTTCGGCTGCCATCGGCATGGCGCAGGCCAAAAAAATCAAGGGCGAGCGCGGCAAGGTGGTCGTTATCATAGGCGACGGCGCGTTCACCGGCGGTATGGTCTATGAGGGCATGAACAATGTCAGCAAGCTGGATAATCTTGTTGTGATTCTGAACGACAACAAGATGTCCATCTCCAAAAACGTCGGCCAGATCGCCAATTATCTGACCCGTCTGCGCACCGACCCCAAATACTTCCACGTCAAGGCACACATGGAGACTGCGCTGGAGCGCATCCCCGTTGTCGGCGATGCCATGGTCAAGGTGCTGCAGGACGGCAAGCAGTTTATTCGCCGCGGCATCTACAAGCAGGCGACTCTGTTTGAGGAGATGGGCTTTCAGTACATCGGCCCTGTGGACGGTCATGACGTCGAGCTGCTCAGCCGTATGCTTTCCAATTTGCGGGAGCAATATGCCCCGCTGTTTCTGCATGTCGTCACCCAGAAGGGCAAGGGCCTGAAACCGGCCGAGGAAAACCCCGGCGAGTTCCACGCCGTGGGCAAGCTGGATCTCAGCCATCTGACCGACCCCGAGCTTTCGCCGTCGGACTCCTTCTCGTCCACCTTTGGCCAGACGCTGGCAGAGCTGGGCAGCGAGGAACCGCGCCTGTGCGCCATCACGGCCGCCATGAAATACGGCACGGGGCTGAACTTCTTCAAGCAGGCCCACAAGGAACGCTTTTTTGACGTCGGCATGGCCGAAGAACACGCCGTCACCTTCGCGGGCGGCCTGGCAAGCCAGGGGCTGCTGCCGACCGTGGCTATTTATTCGACGTTTTTCCAACGCGCCTACGACCAAATTATCCACGATGTCAACCTGATGCAGCTGGACGTGCTGTTTGCCGTGGACCGCGCGGGGCTTGTACCCGGCGACGGCGAAACGCATCAGGGCATCTATGACCCGGCATTTTTCTCCGGCGTCGGCATCCCTGTGTACGCGCCCGCCAACTATGCGGAGCTGCGCTACTGGCTGGGTGTGCTGGTCAGGGAGCGCCGCGGCCCGCGCGCCATCCGCTACCCGCGCGGCGGCGAAAGTGCCGCACTGGCAGCACTCGGCTGCAGCGAGCAGCCCTTCGATATTTACAAGGGGGCAGCGCCCGCAAAAACTGCCATCGTTAGCTACGGCGCCGAAACCGAGGAGGTTCTGTCGGCATGCCAGGAGCTGGCGGACAGGGGCTGCCGCGCTGACGCCGTCAAGCTGGTGCAGCTGTACCCGCTGCCCGAAGGGCTGGCGCAGACCCTTTGTGAGTATGACACGATCCTTTTTGCCGAGGATACCATCCGTACCGGCGGCATCGGCCAACAGCTGGGCTTTGCCCTGCAGCAGGTCGGCTGGCAGGGCCGTTACCTGCTGCACGCCGTAGATAACGCACATCTTTTGCATGCCAAGGTGCCGGAGCTGCGCGCCGACCAGAAGCTGGATGCCGCTGCGCTCTGCCGCGCCCTGCTGCAAACTGAGGAGAATCCGTAATGAGTAAGATACGCCTGGATCAATACCTGTGCCAAAACGGCCTGGTGCAAAGCCGCGAACGCGCCAAGGCGCTGATCATGTCCGGCATCGTCTTTGTCAACGAGCAAAAGGTGGACAAGGCGGGTGAGATGATCGCCCCCGACGCCAAGGTCGAGGTGCGCGGGCACGATATCGGCTATGTCAGCCGCGGCGGCCTCAAGCTGGAAAAGGCCATGCAGGTCTTTCCGATGCGCCCGGACGGCAAGGTCTGCATGGACATTGGTGCCTCCACCGGCGGCTTTACCGACTGTATGCTGCAAAACGGCGCCGTCAAGGTATACGCCGTGGACGTGGGCTACGGCCAGCTGGCGTGGAGCCTGCGCACCGACGAGCGCGTCATCAATATGGAGCGCACGAATATCCGCAATGTCACGCCGGAGGATTTGCAGGAACCTGTCGAATTTTTCAGCGTAGATGTGTCTTTTATTTCGCTCAAGCATATTTTCCCGGTGGCGGATGCCATCTGTACGCCGGGCGCTGTGGGCGTCTGCCTGGTCAAGCCCCAGTTTGAGGCCGGCCGCGAAAAGGTCGGCAAAAAAGGTGTTGTGCGCGAGGCTGCCACCCACCGCGAGGTGCTGGAGATGGCGCAGGGCTACGCCCTTGCCAACCATTTTGCCCCGGCGGGCCTGGATTTTTCGCCCATCAAGGGACCCGAGGGCAACATTGAATTTTTGTTGTTTGTGCAGCACTGCGAAAACCCGCAGCCACTGCCCGAAGGTGTGATCGAGCAGGTCGTGACCGCCGCCCATGCGGCGCTGGACAAGACCCCCAACCTGCACTAAAGACGAAAGGGGAGCCGGGCAAATGTCGGTTCTGTTGATCCCAAACCCCACCAAGGACGAGGGGCTTGCCATCACCCGCCGCGCCGCGCAGATTCTGCAGCAGGGCGGGCAGACGGTACTTATGCCCGATACCCTGCAAAGCGGGCAGCCGCTGCCGGGTGTTGTCTATCTGCCGGAGGCTGCGGCCTACGCCGAGGCCGACCGTGTGGTAACAGTCGGCGGGGACGGCACACTGCTGCGGGCAGGCAAGACCTGTGCGCGGCTGGGGCTGCCGGTCTTGGGGGTAAACCTGGGCCGCACCGGCTTTCTGGCAACCTGCGAGGTTGCCGAGCTGGAAGAAAAACTGCGGCGGCTGGCTGCCGAGGAATTTTCCGTCAGCCCCCGCCTCATGTTAAAAGCCGAAACCGAAAGCTGGCAGGCCGAGGCAGTCAATGACGTGGTCATTTTCGGGCACAGCCGTCTGCATCCCATGGATTACCGCGTCCTGTGCGACGGTACCCCTGTGGGGCGCTACCGCAGTGACGGGCTGATTTTTGCCACGCCCACCGGCAGCACCGCGTATTCGTTTTCGGCCGGGGGACCGGTGCTGGACGCCGATGCCCCTGTGCTGGTGCTGACCCCCGTTTGCAGCCATGATGCAGGGGCTGCGCCCATCGTGTTCGGCCGCGGCCGAACGTTGGAGGTCACGGCGGACGCCGACAACCGCGACCTCTGCTATGCCTGTGCCGATAGCGACGCCCGATGCGATCTGCACCCCGGCGAAACGCTGCGTATTACCGCTGCCGAAAATACACTGAAGCTTGTCAGCTTTGCTAAAGCTGAACAATTCGACGCACTTGCCAATAAATTGATGAGGAGATGACCTTGATGAAAAGCGCGCGCCATCAAGCAATTTTGGATCTGATCACCCAGCATCCGATCGACCGCCAGGAGGAGCTGATCGCCCACCTGCGCGAGGAAGGCTACGACGTTACCCAGGCTACCGTATCCCGCGATATCCGCGAGCTGCAGCTGGTCAAGACCGCCATGCCCGACGGCAGCTATCGCTACATGCCCGCCGCCGCATCCGGCAAGGTGACCCATTCCCCCAGCAGGTTTGAGATGATTTTCCGTGAGTCTGTGCTGAAAATTGACTACGCGGGACATATGGTGCTGGTCAAATGCTTTTCCGGCATGGCCAACGCTGCCTGCGAGGTGTTTGACGCCAAGCAGTGGGACAACGTGGTTGGCACACTTTCTGGCGATGACACGTTCTTTATCCTGATGCGCAGCGAGGAGGACGCCGCAGCCATCTCCAAAGAGCTGCAGCACTATCTGCGCAAAGTCTGATACCGTAAACTGGGGGACTGACCGATGCTGTCAAACCTGAAAATTGAAAATGTAGCCGTCATCGAAAAAGCCGAGGTGCATTTCACCCCCGGCTTTAACGTGCTTACGGGTGAGACGGGCGCGGGCAAGTCCATCCTGATCGACTCCATCAACGCCATTTTGGGCAACCGTACCTCCCGCGAGCTGGTGCGCAGCGGTGCGCAAAAGGCGTGTATTTGGGCGACGTTCGAGGATATCCCGCAGTCGGTAAAAAAGCAGCTGGAAAAATGCGGCTATGAGGCTGCCGACGACCTGCTTTTGTACCGCGAGATCAACGCCGAGGGCAAGGGCAGCTGCCGTGTCAACGGTATGCCCGCGACGGCGTCGGTGGTGCGGGATATCTCGGCAGGGCTGCTTTCCATCCACGGCCAGCACGACAGCCAAAGCCTGACCAACCCCGCTTTGCACCTGGGGCTGCTGGACCAGTACGCCCGCAATCAGGATCTGTTTGCACCCTACTACGCGCAGTACCGTGAGCTGATCGGCATCAAACGGCAGCTGGATGCGCTGAACGCCGGGGAGGCAGACAAGCAGCGCCGCATCGAGGCGCTGACGGCGGAAATTGACGCCATAGACGCCGCCGCCTTGCAGCCGGGCGAAGAAAAAACTTTGCAGGATCGCAAAAATGTTATCACCCACGCCCAAAGCATTTTGCAGGGCATCACCGCCGCGCACATGGCGCTGGCAGGGGACGAGGACGGCGAACAAAGCGGTGCCGCCGACCTTTTGGGCGGTGCCGTGGACGGGATGCAGAACAGCGCCCGCCTGGATGAATCGCTGGTACCCCTATCCGAGCGCCTGAACGAGCTGTACTATAACGCCCGCGACTTGGCCACCGAACTGGCCGACCGGCTGGACGCCTACGGATTTGATCCCGGCGAGTTGGATCAGATCGAAAGCCGGCTGGATGTCATCTACCGCGTCAAGCAGAAATTCGGCATGGAGGTCGAGGAACTGCTGGAACGGCGCGAGGCTGCCGCCCGCGAGTTGGAGAGTTTCCAGACCTCCGGCGAAAAAATTGCCGAGCTGAGGGCTAAAATGCAGGCGCTGTACGCCGACGCCAAAAAGAGCGCCGAGGCGCTGACCCAAAGCCGTTTGCAGGGCTTCGCCGCCATGAACCGTGAAATGCGCGCCGCACTGGAATTTCTGAACATGCCGGGTATCCGCTTTGCCCTTAAACACAGCAGGGGGGCGCTCGGCTCCCATGGGCAGGACACGGTGGAATTTCTCATCTCCACCAACCCCGGTGAGGATCCCAAGCCGCTGGCAAAAATTGCCTCCGGCGGCGAGCTTTCCCGCATTATGCTGGCGTTCAAGAGCGCCCTGGCCGACCGCGATGCACTGCCCACCGTCATCTACGACGAAATCGATACCGGCGTATCGGGTCTGGCGGCGGGGCGCATCGGCCAGCTGCTGCACCAGACAGCGGCGGGGCATCAGGTGCTGTGCATCACCCACACACCGCAGGTGGCGGCCTTTGCCGATAACCAGCTGCTGATCCAGAAAAACGTCAGCGGCGAGCGCACCTACACCGAGATCCACACCCTGGATATGGATGGCCGCGTACAGGTACTGGCGCGGATGATTTCCGGCGACAAGGTCAGCGACCTGAGCCTTGCCAGTGCACGGGAACTGATTGAAAAATCCAAATAAAAAGGTAACATAACTTCTGCAACGAAAGGAAACCCTTATGCTGGAAGAACTCAAAAAACAGGTATATGATGCCAATATGCAGTTGCCCCGCCGCGGGCTTGTGACCTATACGTGGGGCAATGTTTCGGGCATTGACCGCGAAAAGGGTTTGTTTGTCATCAAGCCGTCCGGCGTGGAATATGACGATTTAACGCCGGAAAAACTCGTTGTGATGGATTTGGACGGCAACAAGGTCGAGGGGGAACTGAACCCCAGCAGCGACACCAAAACGCACCTGGAGCTGTACAAGGCATTTCCCGACATCGGCGGTGTGGTGCATACCCACTCGACCTATGCGGTGGCGTTTGCCCAGGCGCGGCGGGATCTGCCCGCCCTCGGCACGACCCACGCCGACTATTTTTACGGTGCCGTGCCCTGCACAAGGGTGCTTACTGCCGAGGAAATCGACGAGGATTACGAAAAAAACACCGGCAAGGTCATTGTCGAAACCTTTGCCCGGCGCGGGCTGAACCCCATGTATCTGCCGGGTGTGCTTTGCGCCTGCCACGGCCCCTTTACTTGGGGAAAGGACGCCGCGCAGGCGGTTTACCACGCCGTTGTGCTGGAGGAAACCGCCAAGATGGCGCAGCTGACGTTCAGCCTTGACCCCAATGCTCAAAGCGCCCCGCAGCATATTTTGGACAAGCATTTTTTGCGTAAGCACGGCCCCAACGCCTACTACGGGCAGAGGTAACACCATGCTGCATCTGTATTTCGGCAGCGGAAAGGGTAAGACCACGGCGGCGGCGGGGCTTGCGCTGCGCGCCCTGGGACACGGAAAAAAGGTCGTCATCGTGCAATTTTTGAAGGACGGCACCAGCGGGGAAATTGCCCCCCTGCGCCGTTTGGGCCCAGTCGTTTTTGCCTGCCCCAACGCAAAATTTACCTGGCTGATGACGCCGCAGGAAAAGGCGGACGCGCTTGCTCACAACACGAAAACGCTGGAAACCGCACTGCAAATGCCCTGCGACCTGCTGATTCTGGACGAGGCATGTGCCGCGCTGCGCGCAGGGCTTTTGCCCGAAACACTTTTGCAAAAGGCGGTTCTGAACGCACCCTATGAAACCGTTTTGACGGGGCGCGACCCGGCAGACTGGATGCTGCAAAGCGCCGATTACATCACCGAATTTACCGCCCGCCGCCACCCGTATGAAAAAGGCATTCCCGCCCGGGAAGGCATAGAATACTAAAAAGCTGTTGTAAAGCAAAAATGCTTTACAACAGCTTTTTCGTTTTATTTAATCCGCCTGCAGGGTTTCCAGCTCTGCCATCCACAGGGTATTGCAGGCATCGCTCGGCATACGCCAGTCGCCGCGGGGCGACAAGGTCACCGAACCGACCTTCGGACCGTCCGGCAGGCAGCTGCGCTTAAATTGCTGCGCAAAGAAACGGCGGTAGAAGTTTTTCAGCCATGCCAGCAGCACCTCCGGCTCGTACTTGTCGGCAAAGGCGGTGCGGGCCAGGCGGTAGATCTTGGCAGGCGGGAAGCCGAACCGCAGCACATAGTACAGGTAGAAATCATGCAGCTCGTAGGGGCCGACGAGGTCTTCGGTCTTCTGTGCGATTTCACCGTTATCCGCTGCGGGCAGCAGCTCGGGGCTGACAGGAGTGTCCAGTATATCGATCAGCACCTCGCGCAGCGCGGCGCTATCCGCCGTGTCCGCTTCGTACTGCACGATGTGGCGCACGAGCGTTTTCGGCACTCCGGCGTTCACGCCGTACATGCTCATATGGTCGCCGTTGTAGGTCGCCCAGCCGAGTGCAAGCTCGCTCAGGTCGCCCGTGCCGACGACGAGGCCGCCGGTGAGGTTCGCTATATCCATCAGTTCCAGCGTACGCACGCGAGCCTGACAATTTTCATAGGTCACGTCGAGCGTGTTCGGATCCTGGCCGATATCGTCAAAGTGGCTCAGAACGGTGTTGGCGATGCGCACCTCGCGGAAGCTGACGCCCAGCTCATTGCAGAGAATTTCCGCGTTCGAGCGTGTGCGCTTCGTGGTGCCGAAGCAG